>WGMD01000014.1 GCA_016125255.1 Planctomycetota bacterium
CATCAAGATGACGAGCTTCGACCGTCAACAGATCGATGCGATCCGAAAGGAACTGAATCAGACCTTCAACACCCAACACCAACCCGCCGTCCAGACACCCGCCCCTTCACGAATTTACAGCACGACAGGGACTTGACCCCCTGAGTCGGTCGTTAGAGCCACATTCGCAGCTCAGTTGGTTTCTATTGCTGGCAGATTTGAAACAAGGGCCAAGACATTCCGAGATGTACACCCCCTTTCGTTGCAGGTCATTGTTCATTCTGGCGTGCTAAACGGAATCATGGTCACTCGATCTGTATCATCTTGTGCTTACCTAGTGCATGGCGTACTTTCAAATTCTATCGACTGTGACGTTATTGCCGACGAATCCAATTATCGGTTGGTCGAACGAACAACGACAAGCACTTTGCGAGTAGTCTCGCGACACGAACTATTGACTAACGCGTTTTGGACGCAATATTTCGCCGAGCCAGACGACGATCCGCTCGGCATCGACCATGCCCCGACAGCCTCGATCTAACAAGGTCCGGTGGGTCAAGCGAAGCGGACCCACCACGATTTGCGCGGGCGCTTCCAACGACAATTCATATTGTTCGCGCGGGTGTCGTTCGGTGGATCGAGCGACGGTTTGTCACGGCACGATGCCGCGGCTGGCGTGGTGGGTCCGCTGCGCTTGACCCACCTTACGAGTTGAGGGATGTAGAGGACGCCACAAGGTAACGATGGGGGATGAAACGCAAGCTTCACTTCTCAAATCGCTCGCGCGCTTTGGCAAACACCTCGTCGGCGGGAAGGCCCTGCACATTGCCGGATTGCAAGTCGTTGAGACGGCGCTGGGCCTCGGCTGCCCATGCCTGATCCATTTCCGAGTCGGGCGGGTTGAGTGTGCGCAGCAATTGGTCCACAATCCGCGCCCGGCCTTCGACGGGCAGGGATTCGAGGTGTTCGATGATTTCCTTTGTGCTGGGCATCGCGCGCTCCGGGGAGGCGATTCATTGTAGGCGGGGCTGATGGATGGCGCGGAGGAAGAGGGAGAGAAGAAAGCACGCCGCAGGCGGCGTCGCTGAACGGGAGGGGCGGGAGGTGGGTACAATGGGGTTCCCGCCTGGATGATGCGTTGCTGGGGGACGCGAGCGAATTAAAGAGAGGCATGTGATGATGCATGATGGATTCAGCCGCGCGATCGGGGTTGTGGTGTTGGTTGGGGTTTGCGGTTTGATGCAAACAGCGCGCGCGGAAGATGCGGTGGGGTGGAAGCCGGCGGAGGTCGATGCGCCGCATTGGGGGGAGGGGGAGCGGGGGATGGTGAGGGAGATGAAGCGGCGGGTGGATGCGTGGCTCAACGGGGGCGGGGAGAAGTATGGGCCATTGCGGGTGGTTTATTTGAGTTGCTCGGATCAGGAGCCGTTTGAGGGGTGTGTTGAGCGCATCGATCGGGTGCTGACGGAGATACAGAACTGGTACGCGGTGCAGTGCGAATCGCTGGGGCTGGGGCGGATGACGTTCGGGCTTGAGCGGGATGCGCAGGGGCGGGCGGCGCTCTTGCTGGGGCGGCTGCCGGTGACGGTGGGGAGTCGGACGCGGGAGAACAGGGGCCAGACGACGGAGGCGTGTCGGGCGGCGGCGCGGGGGGTGCTCGCGGCGAAGGGGGTCGATTACGATCACAGCTTCGTTTTGATCATCACGCAGATTCCGGACGACGAAGGGGCAGCCCCGTTCTTCGGGAACATCATGCAGGACCGGGGGTACTGCTTTGCGGTCGATGCGCCGTGGTTCGATGTGGACTACACGACGACGACGGGCCCGCGGGTGTGGAAAGGCAAGCCGGTCGGGCCGGCCAATTCGGCGCTGATCGGGGGGATGGCTCACGAGATCGGTCACGGGTTCGGGATGTACCACAGCGACGAGCGACCGGAGATCGCGCGGTTCGGCGAGTCGCTGATGGCGAGCGGGAACTATACCTTTCGCGGCGCGCTGCGCGGGGAGAAGCGAGATTCGTTTCTATTGGATACGGATGCGATGTATTTGCTATCGCGGCCGGTTTTTGAGGGACGGGCGCGGGAATTCGATCGGCGGCCGAAGGCGACGCTGCACGAGGTGAAGCTGACGGCGGAGGCGGACGGTCGGGTTCGGATGACGGGGCGGATCGAGTCGGATGTTCCGGTGTATGGGGTCAAGTTGTACGACGATCCGCCGGGCAATCCGCAGGATTATGATGCACTGGCGCATGCGGCTTTGCCGGACGAAAGCACGGGGACGTTTGAGATCACATTCAAGGCGGTCAACGAGAAGGGCAAGCACACTCTGCGGTTGATGCTCATGCACGTCAATGGGCGGTGGACGGAGCTGCGGAGCGCGATGACGATCGGGGAGGATGGGAAGATTGATTTGGGGGAAGTGAACGGGGCGTGGGGGCGGTGAAGAAGTAGAGCCCGCCGCCCGTTCGACAAGCTCACGGCAAGAAGCGGCGTCGCTCCACGGGGGAGGGCGCTGGCCGAATGTGGACAGGACGGCCGATCGATGCGGTGTCGAGATGGTACCGGTGACTGACGGCTTGTGCGGGCGTGGTCGGGTGTTTGGCGTGAGCGACAAAATTATTGATGTTTAGCAAGTCGTGATTTAGCCGGGGATTTGAGTTGAAAAGCGTGCGAAGGCGCGGCGGCGGCGGCGGGGCGGCGCGCGATGCGGCGCGCGGTTTGTATAGCCCACAGTTGGACAATTTGCATCGCGTCGCTCGTGTGCGGCGGCGCGCGGGATGTGCGCCCGTCGGGGCCTATGTCCGGTTGGTGTTGCAACTTTCACGGAAAGGGATGAATTATGTCATTGGTAAAATCGACGGTTTGGATGTTGACGGCGGCGTGCGTGCTGGCGGCGGGCAGCACTTCGGTTCGGGCGGCGGCGATTCTGAGCAATCTGCCGGCGGACACGAGTTCGGCCTCCTCTGGTGGTACGAATCTGGGCGTGAGTGCGAGCGACGGCTTTGACCGCCAGAAAGCGGTGGGGTTGACCATCGGCGGATCGTCGCTGTCGTTCGTCTCGATGGAGATTATTGGTTCCACGTTCAACGGCACACTGGGGGTCGGCGACGGGGGGACGTTCATCGGCGGGATCTTTTCGAGCGTCGGGGGAGCGCCGGGGGTACAGCTTGCGACATTCACGCCGATCAGCATCGGCGACGACACGGAGCCGCAGTTCCTCACCTTCACGATCGCCGGCGGATTCACGCTGCTGGCCAACACGTCCTACTGGTTCGTCCTCGACGGCGACACGGTAAGCGACCTCTTGTGGAACGGTCTGATTTCGAACACCGCGCCGACGCCGACGGGTGTGACTTTCGACGGTTATCGATTCCAAGCGAACGGCGGCGGGTGGAATTCGTCAAGCACCTTCAACGCGGTGCGGATCAATGCGGATTCGCTCGCCGTTCCCGAGCCGGCGACGGCGGGGCTGCTGGGCCTGGGCGCTTTGGTAATGGCGATGCGCCGGGGGCGCAAGTGCTGATGCACCTGTGATCACGGGCAGATTTTGGTTTCACGCAACCCGGCGATGCGTCGCCGGGTTTTTTCATGCGCTTCGTCACGCAGATCACGCGGGGCGATGCCCCGCCGCTAAACATCGGAGGGGATTGACGGGGGGCGGCGCGCGGTGGGATGATGATGGCGTATCCGCCAAGGGGTTGGAAACTCTTTTTTCAGAAGAAGGTCACATATGGATCGGAGCGTCAAGGTTTGGGGCGTCGGGGTTGTGGTGTGCGCGATGGTGGTGGTGATGATGGGCATGCTCGGCGCGGCGACGGCTCGGGCGGCGGAGGAGGAACATGGGTGGTTGAGCGTGGACATCAATGAAGTGCCGGACGATCTGCGTGCGGAGTTGAAGCTGCCGGAGGATACGGGCGTGTATCTGGAGGAGGTGCACGAGGACGGCCCGGCGGCGAAGGCGGGGCTCAAGAACGAGGACGTCATCGCGGCGGTGGACGGGAAACCGGCGCCGACGGTGGAGGGATTTGTGGAGTTGATCGCGGGGCACAAGCCGGGCGATGTGCTGGAGCTGACGATCTATCGCGAGAAGAAGGAAGCGAAGATCAAGGTGACGCTGGGCAAGCGGCCGGAGTGACGGAGCGGCGTTGCGAGCCGGTCCGATCGAAAGCGAAAGCATGCGTCGAGCGGCGGCGTTCAGCGCGTGTTGCGGCGTGCGCGGAAGCGGCGGGCCATCGGGTCGAGCATCGAAGGCCTGCCGCATCCCCGCGGACGGCCCCGAGTGTACCTGCCGCGCGCGCGGGCGACAACGAAAATGTGATTTCCCGCAATCAAAAAATTGACCGGGAAATTAGTAAATTTTCATCCCTTAGTATCGCCTCAAACAAGCCCTGCGGAACGTCGGGCCGCGGCACGAGCGCGCGAGCGGCGTGTGTGCCAGGACGGATCAGCACGCTTCGCGGCACCGGCTGAAACGGTACAGGCGCTTCCTGCGGAGGGGTGTGACCCGGTGCATGCGCCGCGTCGCGGAACGCCATGCGCTGCGCCATCCAAGTCGAGCAGCGGAGCGGCATTCGATTCGCGCTCAACGCCTCAGCGGCGGGGCGACTCAAAATTTGGCCCGGTGTTTGCGCCATGTTCCTTCTGTTTACGCGGCTGTTCTGGCCGCGATGGGTGTATCAATGGATTGACTGTCGGGATCTGATCTGAATCCAGGGTCGCGCGCGCACATCGCAAGATGCGCGGCGCGTTGTGACAAGACGAACAGCTCCGCCGGGACGTTCCCGGCGGAGTGAGTGTGTCGATGGTGCGACGGCGGTACGGAGCCCCGGTCGTGCGGACACGCATCACCATATCGCCCCACCGGCGTGCGGTTGCCGATGTGATTCGGCGGCGCGACGGTGCGGGCGGCGCTTCGGTTGCACAACAACACGAAGCGGCAAAGCATCCTTCTCTCAAAGAGGATTGAGTTATGCCATTTGGAACATCTCGGGTGAGCCGGATCGTGACATGGGCCGCGCTCGCGTCGGTCATGTCGGGCGTCGGTGCGTCGACCGGCCGGGCCGACACGGTCCTGATGCACACCATCGGCACGACCTTCACCGGCAACTCGCTCAATGACCCGACCCAGCCGGGCCTGGCGCCGCCCGACTCCGATGGCGCGGTCGGCATCGACTATTACGTCGAGTTCACCAACGGCGCTTACGCTGTCTACGACAAGAACACCGGCGCGCTTGCCACGGCGCGCGTGACCGACAAGACCTTCTGGACCAACGCCGGAATCAGCGCCGGCATGCTCGCCGCCGGCGTCAGCGATCCGCGCATCATCTACGACGCCGCGAGCCAGCGCTGGTTCGCCATCCAGGTCACCACCTCCAACACGGGCAACCAGGTGCTCGTGGCCGTCTCCAAGGACTCGAATCCGCTCAATGGATTCAAAGCGACCAACTACACCGGCGCCGTGGGGTTCGCCGACTACCCCGTGCTCGGCGTCAACGCCGACGGCATCACCCTCTCGAGCAACAACTTCACCAGTTCGTCCGGCTCTTTTACCGGAACCACACTGACATCGATCCCCAAGGCCGATCTGCTCTGGTCCGGCGCGGGAACCCCCTCCGTGGCCAACCGCACGAGCTTCAACAGCACCACCGCGGCACAGGGATTCACGCTTCAGGGTGCGAGCAGCGTCGATCCGTCCATCGGACACACGCCCGTCGTCGGCGTGGATTCTAACTTCTTCGGCAAAATCGACGTCACGAACATCTCCAACGTCACCGGCCCCGGCGCCGCGACGCTCGGCTCAACCGACGTCATCAACGTCGCCACCACTTCCTCCCCCGGTGATGCCCGCCAGCCCGATGGCACCAAGCAGATCGACGGACTCGACGACCGCATCGGCGGCACGGCCGCGGCGTACCTGGTCGGCTCGAACATCTTCATGGTGCACGGCATTTCCGTGAACTCCGCCGGCGTCGCCTCCACCCCCAGCAGCACCACCCACGATGCCCTCCGCGTCACCGTCATCGACGAAGCGACACACGCGGTCGTCGCCGAGAGCACCCTCTTCAGCAACACCTACGACTACATCATGCCCTCCATCGCCGTCAATCCGTTCGGCGACATCGTCGTCGGATTCACCCGTTCCGGCGGACCCGGCTCCGTCGACGGATTCCTCAGCTCCTTCGCCGACGTCGGCAAATTCGACGGCTCGTCGATCACATGGGATACCCCCTTCCTGGCCGGCAGCGGCACCGGCCCGACCGGCGGCGGGCTCGGACAGGCCAATTACCATCTGTTCGGCGTGGCCGGCGAACGCTGGGGCGATTACAGCACGACCAACGTCGATCCCACCGACCCCTACACCTTCTGGACCGTGCAGGAATTCGCCGGAACCGGCAACGTCTGGCGCACGCAGATCACCGAGATCAACCTGGTGCATCCGGTCGACGTCGTCCCGAGCCCCTTGGCGCTTCAGGCCGGGGCGATGGGTCTGATGATGCTCGTCTACCGCCGACGCCGCCGTCACGGATAAGCATCCGCGGCCGCGCTCAACTCAATGAACACCCGTCCGCCCGGCTTGTCGCGGCGCGTTACTGTGCTTCGCGCACCACGATGCCCGACAGGTCCACCGAACCCGTCTCGGGTTTGACGAACATCACGAACGCGGGCTTGTCGGCGTCAAGCGTGAACTCGAAGCTGAAGGCCTTCCATGCGTCGCCCGCTTCAAGGTCCTGATCGGCGTAGAACTCGTAGGGGTCTTCCGGCTGGCGAATGACCACCTTGATGCCGTCGTTTGACTTGCTGCGGATGTAGCCCTCGACGACATACTTGACGCCTTTCTTGAAGGTCGGCTTGGTCCATGTGGTGAGCTGAAGCTGACCGTCATCGACGGCGGAGACCTTGATGTTGATCGCGGTCAGGCCGGGCTTGGGCGGATCGTCGAGCTTGGTGTACGTTCCCGACACGCCGGCCCATTCGGAGTTGTCGACCCAATCCTTGGGGAGCCAGCCGGTGAGTTTGTGTCCGTTCTGCGCGGTGACGGCGACGTCGCCGCCTTCGGGGCCGAATTGCGGA
The DNA here is from genome assembly GCA_016125255.1 of Planctomycetota bacterium. NCBI lineage: Bacteria > Pseudomonadati > Planctomycetota > Planctomycetota bacterium. The sequence continues at coordinate 7,050 of WGMD01000014.1, forward strand.
AGCAGCGATTGATTTTCCGCGGCGAGGGCCAGAGCGGCGAAAGCGATGAGCACGGCGCATGCGACGAGGGGGAAGCGTTTCATGGCGGGTTCCTTGTGAAGAAGGGTGTGCCCACCATTGTAATTTCGCGCACGATGGAGAAACAAGGGGTAAAACGCGGGGGAAACCGGGGGAAAACCGGGGGAAACGCGCGGGGCGCTGCCCCGCCGCTAAACGGGGCGGCGGCGCATCGACAGGGCGCCCATCAGCGCCAGACCGGCGGGGAGCGCGGCGGGCATGGGCACGATCAGCGGCACGTTCAACGCGCCCGGCGTGACGATGTCCAGCGTGGTGAACGCGCCGGAATGATCGGGCGAGCGGCCGACGGAATCGGTCGCGCTGTCGCCGAGGGCGGACTCGTTGATCTGCGGATTGCGCAGCACGGCCAGGAGTCCCGCGTCGTCGGCGTCGTTGGTGTCGTACACGACCGAGTCGAGCAGGTTCTGCGCGGTGACGGCGGTGCCGTTGGGGAAATCGAAGTCGTTCCCGCCGTAGAGCGCCACGGCATCGGCGCCGTTCATGAGCAGACCATCGGCGAACACCAGATCGACGCCCGGCACGGCCGCGTTGCCCAAGACGAAGAATCCGTTGGCGTCGGTCGAGAATCCGTCGAGGTCGAACGCGGCGTAGCTCTGATCATTCGAACCGTTGTAGAGCACAAGCACCATGCCGGCCAGCGAAGTGTTGCCCGCGCCGCCGTCGTAAAGCTCGATGAACTCGGCGGTGTCGGCTCCGGGCGTGTCGGAGTCGACTTCGTTGATGACGATGTTCGTCGCGATGTTCAGCGCGCCGGGCGTCGGCGTCGCGAGCGTGATGAACTCGCCGGAGAAATCCGGGGCGCGGCCGACGGACGAAGTCGCTCCGTTGCCGCCGGCGTCTTCGTTGATCTGCGGATTGTGGAACACCGCCAGCAGTCCCGCATCGTCCGAGTCGCTCGTGTCGTACACGACCGAATCGAGCAGGTTCGTCCCGGTCGCCGCGGTGCCGTTGGGGAAGTCGGTCCCGTTGCCCGTGTAGAGCGCGACGGCGTCGGCGCCGTTCTGAAGAAGATTGTTCGAGAACGTCAGCCCGACGCCCGGCACCGCCGCGTTGCCCAGCAGGAAGAACCCGCCGGCGTTGGTCATGAATCCATCGAGGTCGAACGCGGCGTACGACGTATCCGTCGAACCATTGAAGAAGACGAGCACGAGCCCGTCGAGGGCCGTGTTGCCCACGCCTCCGTCGTAGAGTTCGACGAACTCGGCCATGTCCGTCCCGGGCGTGTCGGAGTCCAGTTCATTGATGACGATCGCGGCGTGCGAAGCGGACGTCGTCGCAAGCGCGAACAGTCCCGCCGCCGCGACATGACGCACGCGCCGCAGAGCGCGGGCGTGACGAAGGAGCGTCGATTGTGATTTCACCATTGAGATAGACCTCCCGGCCGCGGCGCTCAAGGCGCAGCGACCCATCATGCGTCGTCGATCGGACCCGCGTCATCGCGCGACACCGCCGACCGAAAGAACTGCCAATGGCACAAAGATTCGCGCCCCGCCTCGGCGCGCGAGTCATCCAACGACATTGCCGATGCAATCACCGTGCCACCGGCGTTTTTCGCCGCGCAGCCCCGATCGCTCCGCGCGTTGTACCGATTCGGCCGCGCCGTTTCCGCCCGCGCTGGCCGTTTTCGTGCTACATTGACCGCACGCCTTCGGAGCCGATCGATGGAACTGGCGCTGACGCTTTCCGCCGCACTACTGCCGAGTCTGGCGCTGCTGCTGCATTTTTATCTGCGCGATCGCAACCGCGAGCCGGCGAAGGTGGTCCGCACCACGTTCATCCTCGGCGTGCTCATCACGATCCCCGCGGGCCTGCTGGGCGCGCCGATTCTCATGTCGCTTCAGTTGCCGCCCGAGCCCTGGGCCGCCGGGCTCATCGTGGCGTTCGCCGCGGCGGGCATTCCCGAAGAGTGCTTCAAATTCCTGGTCCTGCGCGGCTACGCGGCGCGCAAAGCGGCGTTCGACGAGCCGATGGACGGAATCGTCTACGGCGTGGCGGCCTCGCTGGGTTTCGCCGCCCTCGAAAATGTGTTGTATGTGCTGCAAGGCGGATGGGCCGTCGCCATCACCCGCGCGTTCACAGCCGTCCCCGCTCACGCCTGCTTCGGCGCCATCATGGGCTACTTCGTCGGACGAAGCCGCATCAACAAAATCGGCTCCTCGCTCATCGGCCTCGTCGCCGCCATCCTCGCGCACGGACTCTACGACTGGCCCCTCATCACGCTCGCCATCCACAACGGCGTCGACCCCACCGACGTCGACACGCCGACCGCGACCCATGTGGGCATTCTCTACGGCCTGTCCACCGCCGTGCTGATCTTCTGCGCCCTGTGGGTCCACAAACTCGTCGTCCGCCTCCGCGCCGAACAACTCGCGGCGATCGAAGCCGTCGCGCGGGACGAGGCGCCGCATCGGGCGTGAGCATGTTTATCGGGCTCATCGCTCGCCGCTTCAATCGTCAAATTCCTCATGCCCCGCTTAACCGGCATCGTCGTTCGGCCGATGAAATGGGCGGTTAACGTCGTTCATTGGTTCAGAGGGATGAATTGATGGTGTCACGGAATGGCGAATTGGGGCCGCGCGAGTGCGGTGCGTGCAATGTCTGTTGCACGGCGATGCACGTCCGCCCGCTCAACAAGCCGGCGGGTCAGCGGTGCGAGCATCAGACGCCCGCCGGATGCGGCAACTACGAGAACCGCCCGCCAGTCTGCCGCGAGTGGCACTGCATGTGGGTCCGCGATCCGCGGAAGGTGTTCACCGATGAGCAGCGCCCTGACAAACTCGGCGTCTTCTTCACCGCGTCCCTGCCCGACCCCGCCACCGGCAAACAGACCATCCACGTCCACGAACTCGCCCCTGAAGCCGCGAACCGGCCCGACGCCGCGGCGGCGATCGGCTTTCTCCGCCAGTTCGCGCCCGTGTCGATCGTCCCCGCGAAAACAAATATGCTCACCCCGCTGACCCTCGCCGGCAAAGCCGTCGCGTAACCCCCGGAATCACCCCCCGATTAGCGACGCCGCTCGCGGCGGGGTATTTCCTTTAAGTAGAAAGCCCGCCGCGAGCGGCGTCGCTAAACGGGGAATGCGGACGATTTCGCCAGATGGCAACCGGCCGCGTGTCCGGTCGCCCACGCCCATTGAAAATTGAAGCCGCCGATGCGGCCTTCGACGTCGAGGATTTCGCCGACGAGTTGGAGGCCGTCGACGATGCGGCTCTGCATGGTGCGGTGATCGACTTCGGACATGGGAATGCCGCCGGCGGTGACTTCGGCGTAGTTCCATCCGCGGTCGCGCTCGATGGGGAGCGTCAGGCCGGTCAGCGCATGCGTGAGCAAGCGGCGGCGTTCGCGCGTGATCTGGCCGCAGCGCTCGGCGGGGTCGATGCCGACGTGACGACACAAGACTTCGACGACCCGGCGCGGAAGATTCGCGGCGAGCGCCGAACCGATCGCGCTCGTCGGGGGGCGGGCGGCGAGAAACGCGTCGATGTCCTCGAACGATTTGCCGGCGGCGAAGCTGCATCGCACTTCCGCGCCGGCGCCCTCGGCATTCGCGATGACCCATGCGCGGCTCGCATCCATGACAACCGGCCCGCTCACGCCGAAGTGCGTCCACAACAGACTCCCCCGCCGCTTCTCGATCCGTTTGCCCCCGGCGTAGACGGACAGCTCCACCTCGTGCGCGATGCCGGAGAGTTCAGCGTGGAAGAACCCGTCCGCGAGCATCAATGGGACGAGCGCCGGATACGTCGGCGTGACGGTGTGCCCGAGCCGCTGCACGATCAGCCAGCCGAGCCCGTTGCTGCCGGTCTTGGGCAGGGACTTGCCGCCGGTCGCCATCACGAGGCGCGAGGCACGCATCCCCCCGCGCGCGGTTTCAAGCTCGAACGTGTCGGCCTTGCGCACATCCGTCACGCGCGTGTCGCACATCATCGTGACGCCCAGTTCGTCGCATCGGCGGGTCAGCGCGTCGAGCACGGTATGGGCGTCATCGGTGGTGGGAAACAGCTTGCCGGTGTCTTCGCGTTTGAGCGTGACGCCCAGCGAGGCGAACCATTCGACGGCGGCGTGTTCATCGAAGGCGCGGAGGACGTTGCGGACGACGGGTTGCGGGCCGTGGTAGTCGGCGGGGGTGACAATTTCGTGCGTCACATTGCATCGCCCGCCGCCGGAGACGAGGATTTTCGCGCCGAGTTTTTTCGCGCCGTCGAGAATGACGATGTTCTTCGCGCCGGATTGCGCCGCGAAGATGGCGGTCGCAAGCCCGGCGGCTCCTCCGCCGACGATGGCGATGTTGATCGGGTCGTTCATGATTGAACCACCAAGGCACCAAGGGCACCAAGGAGAATGTTCGATGAAACATGCAAGGTGAATTCCTTGGTGTTCTTGGTGTCTTGGTGGTTAAACCGGTTTTTCATCGGTGATGGGGAAGTAATTCTGGGCGATGTCGGCGGCGATGCGGATCATGGGGGGGCCTTCGCTGAAGCTGGTCCAGAGAAGTTCGGCCCGGTCGAGGACGGACAGGGCGGGGCCGTGGCGGAGATGGTCGATGAGGGGGACCCATGCGTGGAGCATGCCCAGTTCGTCGAACGCGGCGGCGGCCTGTCCGAGCGTGAAGCGGTCATCGGTGATGCGGCCGGCCCAGGACTTTGCGGCGGCGGCGGTCAGTGCGGGGGCGGCGAGGAGAATCTGCGAGACGATCGCCCGCAGGGGATCGGCATCGCTCATGTGCCGGGCGGCCAGATAGTTTTGCATGCGCAGCGCGCTGACCGATCCGTCGGGGCCTTCCATGTAGTACGTCCGTGCGGCGGCGCGGAGGCGCGATGCGATGAAGATGCGGCGAAGCGCTTCGAGCGCGAGCAGGCCGGTGAGCCCCAGCGCGACGGCGTGGACGCGGAGCATGGCGATGTCCTTGTTCTTGAGTTTCATCGCCGCAAGGACGAGGACGAAGACGACGCCGTAGGTCGCCAGCCATGCGACGAGCGCTCCGCCGGCGTAAGCGAGCGTCGACGCGGTCATGCGGGCGTTGTGCAGGCGGATGTGGCGATAGAAGTCGAAGGTGTTCATCGGCGATGATTATATGATCGACCGATCAATCTCCGATTCGTTTGCGGTACTTCCGCGCCTGCATGCGGAAGCAGAGGCGCATGAACGGCGGGCAGGCGAGCCAGAGTTGGGTGAGCAATCGGCCGGCGAAACTGGTCCAGAGTTCGGGGCGGGGGCGGCGGAGGGTGCGGATGACTTTTTTCGCCACAGTTCGGGCGGATTGCATGAAGCCCTCGGGCGTGTTGCCGGCGATGCCGTCGCGCCGACCGGACACATCGGCGACACGGTCGAAGAATTCGGTCTTCGTGCCGGAGGGGTAGACGCCGGTGACGAAGATATGATCGGGTTCGAGTTCGAGTTGGAGGGCTTGAATGGCGGCGCGCTGGGCGGCTTTGGTGGCGCAGTACGTGGCGTAGTACGGCAGGCCGACGTGCGAGAGGATGGAGCCGGTGATGAGGATGTGTCCGCGTTGTTGTTGTTTCATGACGGCGGCGGCGGCGCGAACGCAGTGCAGGGCGCCGAAGTAATTGACTTGCCACATGCGATCTTCGGTCGCCCGGTCCATCTCGATGAGCGGGCCGAAGTATCCGAACCCGGCGTTGGCGAACAGGACGTCGAGCTGACCGAAGTGTTCGAGCGTCTGACGGACGAGTCGGTCGGCATCTTCGCGATCGGCGACATCGGTTTCGACCACGAGCGCTTCGCCCCCCGCTTCGCGCACCCGCGCGGCGACTTGGTCAAGCTTGTCCTTGCGGCGGGCGGCGAGGACGACGCGCATGCCGGACCGGCCCGCTTCGATCGCCGTCGCGGCGCCGATGCCGGCGGAAGCGCCGGTGATGATGATGACTTTTCCCGTCAAATCAATCGCCATCGTCATCCGCTTTCTTCGCCAGATAATGCTCGAGCGCGGCGATGCGTTTTTTGAGCGGCGGGTGCGTGGCGAAGTATTCCCACAGCGGCGGGGCCTCGGGGGCATCGCTCCACTTCGCCAGCGCGGCGAGCATGGTCATCGCGGCCCGCGGATCGAAGCCCGCCGCCTGCGCGAGTCGGGCGCCGAACTGGTCGGCGACGAACTCGCGGTCCTGCGAGTAGGCGCTTTGCATGAGCTGAGCGCCGGTGGATTTGAACCATTGACCGGCGGCCCCCGCGGCGGGCACCGCGCGAATGGCGGCACGAATCGCGGCGTCGGTGGTGGCGCGTTCGCTGGGGTGCTGCTTGATGACGTGGCCCATTTCGTGACCGATCACGAAGGCGAGTTGATCGCGGTCGCGGTTCAGGCCGTCGATGAGGGCGCGGGTGATGAAGATGAATCCACCGGGGAGGGCGAAGGCGTTGGGCTGACCGCGGGCGGCGATGGTCAGGTCGAATTGAATCTTCCTGTTTTTCACGACGGCGGCGAGTGCGTCGCCGATGGCGCTGATCATGGCGCGCCGGTCGGGGTCGTCCTCGACGCCCATTTCGCGTTTCATCACGGCGGCGAGGTCGCGTCCGACGCCGCGCTCGGCTTCACGGATGTCGTTCTCGTCGCCGGTGAACGATTGCCAGAGCCATTTGCCTTTGCGCACGCCCGGTCCGGCGGCTTTGCCGAGGTTGTAAAAAAAGCCCGCCATGCGTGCATTGTACGCATGGCGGGTGAGGTCGATGGCTGATCAGGCCGCAAGCGGCCCCGCGAAACGGATCAGGCGAGTTTGCGGAGGAAGGTGACGCGGCCGGTGTTGACCCATTCGGTGACGATGATGTTGCCATTGTGATCGAAGCAGGCGTCGTGGGGATGGACGAAGCGTCCGGGGACCCACTTGTCGCGCTGGCCGCGCATCCTGAAGCCGGCGAGGGCCTGCGCTTTCCATGCGTCAAAGTCGCCCTGTCCGCCCAGGTGGGTGATGACCTTGTTGTCCTTGTCGAGGAGGGTCACGCGGCAGTGCAGGTCGGGCACGAGCATGACGTCGCCGCGGATGTCGATGTCGGCGGGGAAGAGGAAGCCGCCCTGCGTGCGCAGGTGCTTGCCGTCCATGTCGAACCATTGGAGCCGCGCATTGGCGCGGTCGCAGACGACGAGTTTGGGCGTGCCGTCGCGGTCGTCGAGCCAGTGTCCATGGGGCGTCTTGAACTGTCCGTCAGCCGAGCCGGTCCCGCCGAGCGTGCGGATGTACTTGCCGTCCTTGTCGTACTGGTGAATGTAGTTGGAGCCGTACCCGTCGCCGAGGAAGTACCCGCCGTCGGGGCTGAAGCTGGTGTTGGTCGGACGGTAGGCGGCGTTGCCGGGATACTTGCCGCTGTCGGTATTGATGTCGGCGCGGGTTTTGTTCCAGACGACTTCGCCCTTGAGGTTGATCTTGGTGTAGGGGAGGGACGGTTCGCTGGGGGCGAGGTAGAGGAATTCTTCGCCGTTTTCTTCGCGGATGTCGATGCCGTGTCCCCCGCCGTGCTTGGACACCATGTCGAAGTCGCCCATGGATTTGACGAACTTGGCGTCGGCGTCGAAGACGAAGATGGATCCGGGGGCGCCGTAGTGCGTGATGTAGATGAATCCGTTCTTGTCGATGGTCACGCCATGCGACGCATTGCCGTAGTGCGCCCCGTCGGGCAGGTTGGCCATGCCCCAGTCGTGCGTGGCTTCATACTGGAAATCGCCTTCGCCGAGGATGGGCTTTTGCGTGTCGACCTTGTCGGCCCGGAGGATGGCGGGCGCGGCGAAGGCGGCGGCGGTCAGCGCGGTGGATTGGATAAACGTGCGACGCGAAGGATGCTCGGACATGCGGTTGCCTCCATCGGAGAGGTTGAGTTGTCGTCTGGCGGTAAGGGACAGTTTAGCGAAGTCGCTGGGCCGGGGCCAACATGATTCTTGCCGCCGCGGCGCACAAACATTAAAATACGCAGCCAGCAGGCACGCAGTTCTTCTTACGCTGGAATCGCCATTGGAATCCGAAACGACAACACGACCGGGAGACGATCAGGCGGCGGCGCTGGCGTCGACGCGCGCGGCGGTGTGGCAACACGTGCTGGTCCGCAACAAGGTTCTTAACGAATCGCAATGGGCCCGGTGTCTGACCGCGTTCAAGAAGCACGGCGGCGAATTGTTCGTCGAGCAGATTCTCCTCAACGAAGGTTGGGCGGATCAGGCGATGATCGAGAATCTCCGCCGGGCGGCGCGCATGGTCGTCTGGGGCCAATTGCTCGTGCAGAGCAAACTGCTCAGTAAGGAGCAGTGGGCGAAGGTCGTATCGGTGTACAACGAACAGGGCGGGCGCGGCTCGGTGGGGCAGATTCTCGTCGAATTGAGCATGCTCAGCGAGAAACAGATTCAACCGGCAAGACAACGCGTGGCGATGGTGCTCGGCGCGCCCAAGCTCGTCGTCCCCGCCGCCAAGCCCGCGCCCAAGAAGCCCGATCCGGCGGACGACATCGAGGAAATCGCGGACATCGACGATCTGGAGGAAATCGAGGAGACGCCCAAGCGGCCGGCCGCGAAGAAGGATGATGACGACTACGGACTGAGCGGCGAGGACGACTCGGAAGGCCCGACGAAGGCCAACGAGATGGACTGGGTCGGCACGGTCGATCGCGAGACGAAGCACGACTTCGACGAAAGCGCGATTCACGAAAATCAGATCGAACTGGTCGACCTGGATGAAGAGGTGAAGATCGTCGTCAACAATTCGATGACGACGGGCAAGGTCGATCCGAACAAGCTGTATGTTCCCGGCCAGGCCCTCGGCAAGCCCGCCGCCGCGCCGACGCCGGCGGCCATCGGCGAAACCGCTCCGTCCGGCGACGAGCGCCTGCCCAGCCCCGTACCGCCGGGCCAGCTCGATCCGGAGGCGGTCAAGTACATCAAGAAGGCCGTCGACGTCGGGGCCAGCGACGTGCATCTGCCCGCCGGCTCCCCGCCGTTCATGCGGCTCAACGGCGAGATCACGTTCTTCGACGCCCCGCCGCTGAGCGAAGAGCAGGCGCTGCGGATGGCGCTGGGGTTCATGGACGATGCGCAGCAGCAGCGCTTCCTGCGCCATCACGATCTGGACCTGTCCTACGAGCATCCGGAGCTGGGCCGCTTCCGCGTCAACGCCCTGCTGACGTTCCGCGGCGCTGACATCATCTTCCGCATCATCCCCAAGGGCGTGCCGACGCTCAAATCGCTGGGCATTCCCGAGTCGATCGGCGGATTGACCGAGTGGACGCAGGGGCTCGTGCTCGTGACGGGCCCGGCCGGTTGCGGCAAGTCGACGACGGCCGCGGCGCTCGTCGACATGGTCAACGCCAATCGGCACGACCACGTCATCACCGTCGAAGACCCCGTCGAATTCATTCACCCTTCCAAGAACTGCAACGTCACGCAGCGCCAGGTCCCGCGCGACACCGCCTCGTTCGCCACCGCCCTGCGCGGCGCCCTGCGCGAGGACCCGGACGTGATCATGATCGGCGAAATGCGCGACCTGGAGACGATCTCGCTGGCGCTGACCGCCGCCGAGACCGGCCACCTCGTCATCGGCACGCTGCACACCAAGTCCGCCGCGCGCACCGTCGATCGCATCATCGACGTGTTCCCCACCGATCAGCAGGCGCAGATTCGCATCATGATCTCCGAAGCCCTGCGCGGGATCGTTTCGCAGGTGCTTATCCCTCGCGCCAACGGCAAGGGACGCGTCGCCGCACTCGAAGTCCTCTACAACAACACCGCCGTCGCCAACGCCGTCCGCGACGCCAAGAGCTTCCAGATCCCATCGATCATGCAGACCGGCAAGAAGCTGGGCATGAAGCTCATGGACGACTCGCTCGCCGAATTGGTCACGCAAGGCGTCATCAAGCGCGAGGAAGCCATCAAGTACGCCGAGAACCCCAAGCACATTCCCGGATAGGAGGCGCGATGTGGTGATATTGTGATGGGGCGATATGGCGATGTGAAAGGCCGCCCGATTCGCGGCGGTGCAACGTCCCGCGTTTTGTTCACATCACCACTTCACCCTATCGCCACTTCACCACTTCTTAAAGCCATGGCGAAAATCGACGCGCTATTCCGAATGGTCAAAGAACAGAAGGCCTCCGACCTTCACATGCTCCAGTCCCAGCCGCCCAAGATCCGCATCCACGGCGAGCTGACCCCGATCCCCGGGCATCCCGTGCTCGACGAGCCCATGCTGCGCGAGTACCTCTACGAGATCGCCACGCCCGCGCAGATCGCCAAGTATGAGGGCTGCGGCGATCTGGACTTCGCTTACGGCCTGGAAGGCGTCGCCCGATTCCGCTGCAATTTCCTCCGACAGGTCCACGGCCGCGGCGCCGTCTTCCGGCAGATTCCCGACAAAATCCTCACCGTCGAAGACCTGGGCCTGCCCACCGCCGTCGCCAACGCCGCGCACTTCCGCTCGGGCCTGTGCCTCGTCACCGGGCCGACCGGCTCCGGTAAATCGACGACGCTCGCCGCCATTATCAACCTCATCAACAAAACCTACAAAAAGCACGTCATCACGATCGAAGACCCGATCGAATTCGTGCATGAGAACATCAACTCGATCATCACGCAGCGCGAAGTCGGCCAGCACACCGAGGGCTTCGCCAACGCCCTCAAGGCCGCGGTGCGCGAGGATCCGGACGTGATTCTCGTGGGTGAAATGCGCGACCTGGAGACGATCTCGCTGGCGCTGTCCGCCGCCGAGCTGGGTCTGCTCGTGTTCGGCACGTTGCACACTTCGTCCGCGGCGAAAACGATCAACCGTATCATCGACGTCTTCCCCGCCGGGCGTCAGGCCATGATCCGCACCATGCTCGCCGAGAGTCTTCAGGCCGTCTTCGCCCAGCAGCTTCTCAAAAAGCCCGGCGGCAAGGGCCGCGTCGCCGCCCTGGAGATCCTCATCCGCAAGGAAGGCATGGGCTCCATGATCCGCGAAGGCGCGATCAGTAAGCTCACCAACCTCATCGAAATGGGCAAGCGCGACGGCATGCAGACCATGGACCAGGCGCTGATGCAGTACGTCAAGGACGGCATCATCGACGGCGAGGCCGCCTACATGAAAGCCCAGGACAAGACCCTCTTCGCCAAATTCCGCGAAGGCGCCGAAGCCGGCGTGTAATATTTTTCGCGCCGCCCGCGTTCAAACCAGAGTTCCCACCCCGCCAAGGATTCCGCATCATGCCTGATCGATTTCATTTTCCGGCGCTCGTCGCCGTGTTGTGCCTCGCACCCTTCGCCTTCGCCGCCGACATCGCGCAGAACATCGGCGTCATCCCCGGCGCGCTCAAATACAACGTCACGCGCTTCGACGCCCACCCCGGCGATCGCGTCACGCTGACCTTCACCAACAACGGCCTCATGCCGCACAACCTCGTCCTGGCCGCCCAACCCGACAGCGCCGAAGCGCTCCTCGCCGCCGCGACCGCCATCGCCGCCGATGGCTACGAACGCAGCTTCGTGCCCGATACGCCGCTGGTATTGACCGCGACGAAACTGCTCGACGTCAAAAAGTCGCAGACGCTCAAGTTCACCGCCCCCGACACGCCCGGCGAATACACCTATATGTGCACCTTCCCCGGGCATGGCATCATCATGCGCGGCGTCCTGCGCGTCCGCCCCGCCGGCGAAGCGCTCCAGCCCCCGCAGATGATCGCCGACGCGCTTGTGCAGGCCGCCGACGCGATGGCCGACAGCACCGTGACCCCTCGGCCGATGGGCTCCGTCGAACATCCCTACGTGATCCGCACGTTCATGCCGAGTCTCGGTCTTGATGCGACCGTCCTTGAGCATCACGACCGCGGCTACCCCTCGCCGCATTACAACGTCAAGGAAGGTCACGATGTCGAAGGCGAGTACCAGCCGATCGACGGCCTCGTCGCCACCATCACCGTCAACTTCGGCAAGCGGCTCTCGTATGTGTGGGACACGATCGATTGCCGGCTCGTGTACGCATGGAAAGACGGATTCATGGACATGACCGACTACTGGGGCGCGGGCGCCGGCGGCGGGCGACGAAGCTTCGCTTATCTGCCGCACCTGGAGGGCACCCTCGTCTTCAAGGCCGCGGGTTCGATGCCCCTTTCGATCGGCGACTCCGAGCAACAGGTCGCGCCGAAGTTCAAGGGCTATCGCCTCCTCGCCGGCACGCCGCAGTTCATGTTCGCGCTCGGTTCAACGCAGGTCAGCGAGCAGATCGTTCCCGGCGAAGGCGGCACGATCGCGATGCATTACCACGTCGATGCCGCCCCGGGCGATGTACACATGACCTTCGACCCGTCGATCCGCAAGCGCGTCACCGCGGACAAAGGCGACTGGAAGGACGACACGCTGACGATCCCCGCCAAGGACGCCGGTCATTTCGTGGTGATGATCAAGGAGCAGGCCCTTGAGAGTTTCGAGCCGTTCGAGTTGCCGGGCTACGAAGCGAAGAAGCTCGGCGACGTTTTCGCCGCCGTCGAGCGCAAGTCGCAGAGCAGGGGCACGCCCGAAGTCGCCGACAAGCTCGCGCCCGGCGAGAAGATTTTCCTCGACCGCGACTACAAGTTCGCCGAGTTGCCCGATGAGCTGCGCGGTGTCGAATTCATCCGCGGATTCAACAACGACGCCAAGGGGCGCGCCGCGTATGAACTGAAATTCGACAAGCCGGCGGTGGTGTACCTGCTGCTCGATCAGCGCGTCGCGCGCGTGCCGCAGCACAAGAAGATGAAGCTCGAAAAGACCGGCAAAATCGTCAAAACCAGCGGCGATTGGACCTATGACCTCTACCGCGCTGAGGTTGAGCCGGGCACATACACGATCGACGCCCAGTCCGGCGGGAGCATGTACGTCCTCGCCGCCGGCAAACCGTGACCCGCGCTTACGAAAGCGCTCGCCGCTGGCTCGCGGCTAAGCAACGATTCTTACGATGGTGATACGCTCCATGAAACGATGCCTGATCCTGCTTGTGTTTGTGATGCTGCCCATGGGTACGGTCCGCGCCGGGACGCCCGCCGAGTCTTACGAGATTCAGGACGTGCCCATGCCGCGCGGCGTCGCGCCCGAAATCGGCGGACTCGCCTTCACCTCCAAGGGCGAACTCATCGTCATCACCCGCCGCTACGGCATCCTCATCGGCACGCCCAATGACGACCCCAAACAATTCAAGTGGCGCGTCTTCGCCGACACGTCGCTGCATAATCCGATGGGCATCCTCGTCGAGAATGATCACACGTTCCTCGTGCCCACCATGGAGCAGCTCACGCGCATCAGCGACACCGATGGCGACGGCGTGGCGGACCTCTACGAATGCGTCAGTCAGGGATGGGGCATCAGCGGCAACTACCACGAAACGAACACCGGCCCGGTGCCCGATGGCGAAGGCAACTGGCTGCTGGCGATCGGCACCGCGTCCTACAGCGGGCCGACGTTCGAGTACCTGCGCGGCCCGTATTCGAAAGCCGGTCGGCGCGGAAGAAACTACGCGGCGGTGCAGTGGAAAGGTTGCGTCGTGCGCATCAAGCCCGACGGCTCCGTCGAGCCCTACGCCTACGGGTTCCGCGCCAACAACGGCATCTGCCGCGATGACGCCGGCCACATCTGGGTCACGGATAACCAAGGCGACTGGCGCGGCACGAGCCCGCTCTTCGATGTCAAACCCGGCGGGTTTTACGGGCATCCCACGTCGCTGGTGTGGGACAAATCATGGACGAAGTCCGACGATCCGCTGCGCTACGCGGCGGAGCATCGCGAGGAGATGGACAACTTCCGACAGCACGCGGCCGTGGAGTTCCCGCAGGGTTTGATGGCTTCGAGCCCTTCGCAACCGATCATCGATACGACCGGCGGCAAATTCGGCCCGTTCGCCGGGCAAATGTTCATCGGCGACGTCGCCGGCACACGCATCGTCCGCGTCATGCTCGAAGAAGTCGACGGCGTCATGCAGGGCGCCTGCACGCATCTCGTCAACGGCGGCGGACTCCGCGGCGGAAACAATCGCCTGTGCCTCTCCCCCGACGGCCGGACGCTCTACGTCGGACAAACCTTCCGCGGATGGGGCGGCCCCGCCGAGGGACTCCAACGCATCATCTACAAGGGCAAACCTCCCTTCGACGTGAAAACCATGTCGCTCGACGCCGATGGCTACACGCTGACTTTCACCGCGCCCGTCAACGCCGATCAGGCCGGCCGGCCCGACACCTGGCGCTTTCAGCGCTATCACTATGACTACACTTTCAACTACGGAAGCCCGCAGCTTGATGTCCAGAAGTTGACGGTCAAAGCCGTCAAAGTCGCGGACGACGGTTTGAGCGTGCGCGTGACGCTCGGAGAGCCGATGATCATCAACCGCATCTATCAGGTCGACGTCAACCAGCTTCATGCCGCCGACGGCCGCGAACTGGCCAATGATACGATCTGCTACACGGTCGACCGCCTTCGCCCTGGCAAATGAGGAATCCCCTGATGCGCCGCTGTGTGATGACGCTTGCGTTGATGTTGATGGGTCATGTCGCTTGCGCCGCGGATCGACCGAATGTGCTGATCATTCTGGCGGACGACATGGGCTTTTCCGATCTGGGCTGTTACGGCGGAGACATCGCCACGCCGAATCTTGATGCGCTGGCGGGCGAGGGCCTCCGCTTCACGCAGTTCTACAACACCGCCCGATGCTGGCCAAGCCGCGCGGCGCTGATGACCGGATACTACGCCCAGGAGGTGCATCGCGATACCTTGCCCGGCCTCGCCAGCGGCATGCGCGGATCGCGCCCGACCTGGGCCCCGCTCCTGCCCGAATTCCTCGCGCCGCTGGGATATCGCAATTACCACAGCGGAAAATGGCACATTGACGGCCCGGTCCTGGCGGGCGGATTCGACCGCTCCCTCGATGTCCATAATCAGGGCAACTACTTCACCGCGCGCGGCAACCGCATCGACGACAAGCCCGTCACGCCCGCCGATGACGAGTCCGGCTATTACGCCACCGACGCCATCGCCGATCACGCCATCGCGTGCCTCAAGGACCACGCCGCTCACTTCGCCGACCGCCCGTTCTTCCAGTACGTCGCATTCATCTCGCCGCACTTCCCGCTTCAGGCCCCGCAGGCGGATATCGACCGATACCGCGATGCTTACCTGGAAGGATGGGATGTCATGCGACAGCGACGCTTCGAGCGGCAGAAGCGCATGGGCATCGTGAACACCACGCTTTCGGCGCTCGAACCGGACGTCGGCCCGCCGTACGATTTCCCCAAGGCGATCAAACAGTTCGGGCCCAACGAAGTCAATCGCCCCGTGCCCTGGAACACGCTCAACAAAGATCAACAGCGCTTTCAGGCCACGAAGATGGCGATCCACGCCGCCATGGTTGACCGCATGGATCGACAGATTGGTCGGCTCATCGCGCAGCTCAAGGCGATGGGCGCTTATGAGAACACGATCATATTCTTCGCCTCCGACAACGGCGCAAGTGCCGAGATGATGGTGCGTGACGGCGGACACGACCCCAACGCCCCGCCCGGCAGCGCCGCCACCTACCTCTGCCTCGGGCCCGGCTTCTCCAGCGCGTGCAACACGCCCTTCCGCCGGCACAAGACATGGGTCCACGAAGGCGGCATCAGCACGCCGCTCATCGTCCACTGGCCCGCCGGCATCGCCGCGCACGGCGAGCTGCGCCACACGCCCGGCCATATGGTCGATATCGTCCCGACGATCCTTGAACTCGTCGGCACGAAAAAGCCCGCCGACTGGAAGGGCGAGCCGATCCCGCCCGCACCCGGACACAGTCTCGTGCCCGCCCTGAGCAATGACGTGACCATCGAGCGCGACAGTCTCTGGTGGCTCCATGAGGGCAACCGCGCGATCCGCGTCGGCGACTGGAAGCTTGTCGCCGCCAAGACAGACCCCTGGGCGCTTTACGATCTGAGCACCGACCGCGCCGAGTCCAACGACCTCGCCGCCGAGCATCCCGACATCGTCGCGCGACTTGAAAAGGCCTGGGAAACCCAGTTTCATCAGGTCGTCCAGATGGCTGGCGCCACGGACGAACACGGCAAGAAAAAGTAATGCCTCGCCGCCGACGGCGATCGGCACTCCTGCTCGCATTACGCCCCGATTCCCTCCGAGAGGCGACACCGTCATGACGAAACCCAACTCCCCGCTCCCGCACCGCCTGCTCCTGCCGGCCCTCTTGCTGTCGATCGTGATGGCGCGGGCGGCTTCGACATCGCAGGCCGCCGACGCTGCGCGGCCCAACATCCTCATCATCATGGCCGACGACATGGGCTTTTCCGACATTGGTTGCTATGGCTCGGAGATCGACACGCCGAACCTCGACAAGCTCGCGGCTCAGGGCGTGCGCTTCCGGCAGTTTTACAACAACGCCAAGTGCGAGATGACGCGCGCATCGCTGGTCACGGGGCAGTGGTGGCACCACGTGGGGGCGTCGCCGACCGTGCATTACGCCGGGCCGACGTTCGGGGAGATGCTGCGCGAGCAGGGTTACCGCACGCTCATGAGCGGCAAGTGGCACGCGGGCGAAACGCCCTTTGAGCGGGGATTCGATCGGTACTACGGCCTGTGCGACGGGTGCTGCAATTACTGGAACCCCGGTCACGCCCGCCCCGGCGAGCCGGAGCCGGCGAAGAAGAAGGTGCGCCGCTGGGCCATCGATGACAAGGAGTTCACCCCGTACACGCCCGAGGACAAAAACTTCTACACGACCGATGCGTTCACCGACTACGCGATCAAGTACCTCGACGAATATCAGCACGAGGACAAGCCGTTCATTCTGTACCTGGCCTACACCGCCCCGCACTACCCGCTTCAGGCCTCGGAAGCGGAGGTCAACAAATATCGCGGCAGGTACATGATCGGTTGGGACAAGCTGCGCGATCAGCGGCTCGCCAGGCAGAAGGCGATGGGCCTCATCGCGGCGGACGTTCAGCTCCCGGCGCGCGAGCCGGAGAACCCGGCGTGGGAGTCGCTCAGCGAAGAGCAGAAACAAGCATGGGACCTGCGCATGGCGACGTATGCGGCGGTCGTCGATCGGCTCGACCGCAACATCGGGCGCGTCTTCGACAAGCTTCGCGCCATCGGCAAGGCGGACAATACGGTGATCTTCTTCCTCTCGGACAACGGCGCGTGCGAGGACAATGCCGACCGCTCGACGGTCAAGGGCGCGATGCCGTGGGAAGTGACCAGCTACATCACGCAGGGTCGACCCTGGGCCAATGCCTCCAACACGCCCTACCGCAAGTACAAGACGTTCGACCACGAAGGCGGCGTGCACACGCCGATGATCGCGGCCTGGCCCGGCGTCACGAAGCCCAACACGTTCAGCGATCAGGTGGGGCATCTCATCGACTTCGCCCCGACGTTTTTGGATCTCGCCGGGGCGAAGAAGCCGGATCGTCTGCCGGGCATTTCGCTGGTGCGCTCGCTGCGCGGCGAAGTGGTCGAGCGGCCGACGCTCTACTGGGACTTCGGCAATTCGGCGGCAATCCGCGAAGGCGACTGGAAGCTCGTCAGGCATGGCAAGACATGGGAGCTTTACGATCTGGCCAAGGATTCGACGGAGATTCACGATCTGGTCAGCGCCGACCCGGGCCGCGCCGCGGCGATGGCGGCCCGGTGGACGCAATGGTGGGGCACGGGCAAGCGGGCCGCGGACAGATCCGGGGACGGCAAGGACGAATAGCCGCCCGCGGATGCAATTCGGCGGCGGGCCGTCCGTTCTTATAATGACACCATGGATATTCTCATCGGCAGCGCGCTGGGGTTCGTGCTCGGACTCGTCGTCTGGTGGGGCCTGAAGCGCGGCGGCGCGGGCGCCACCGAAATCAACATTCAGCATTCGATCACCCAGCTCCGGGCCGTCGGCGAACTGACCGTCTTCCGGCTCGTCACGCAGCAGATCGTCACGGCGGAGCAGCATCTGGCGGGCAAGTGGAAGGATTGGGTCAAGTGGCTTTTGTCGACGAAAAAGCTCGCGGTGATCATCGAGTACGGCATCGACTTCAAGTATGACCTGCGCGATCAGAAGTTCGACGTCGTGGACGAAGGCGCCGGGGTGTACCGGCTGGTGATGCCGCCGTGCATTTGTCAGACGTACATCCGCGATCTGAAATTTTACGATGAGCGCAATGCGCGTTGGCTGCCGTGGCTGCTCGGCGACGTGACCGAGGCGCTGGGGCCGGGCTTTGACGAGCAGGACAAGAACAAGCTGCTGGAGGCGGCGCGTCAGGAGGCGGAGCAGAAGGCGAAGCAGATGGTGCAGCAGCTCGCGACGGAGGCGCAGAGTTCGGCGCGGCAGACGCTTGAAGCGCTGGCGCGCGGGTTCGACGTGCAGCGCGTCATCATCGACTTCGCCGAGTCGCATGCACAAACGGAAATGAAGCCGGAGTCGGCTTCGTAGGACACTTTTTCACAGGAGCAACTTCGATGAATCGGGCATTCGTGTGGGCCGTCGTGGTCGGCGCGATGATTGTCACGGGCGCGTTCGGCGCGGAGAAGAAGAAGGACAACAAGCCGTCCAAACAGGAGATCGCGCAGGCGGAGAAGCGCGTCGAGGCCGCCAAGCGCGAGAGCGCCAAGGCCAGGGACGATTCGGACGAGGCGATGAAAAAGGCCCGCGGCGACACCGATGCGGCGACCAAGGCGCGGGCGGCGCTCATGGAGGCCAAGCAGCGCGATTCGGAGGTGTTCAATCGGCTGACGCGCGACAGTGAGCAGGGCAAGGCGATTCACGGAGCGCAGCAGGACGCCGACGCGGCGCGGGCGGACATGGACAGCGCGCGCGACAAGGTGTTGGGCCAGCTCGACGGCGACGCGTCGTACAAACAGGCGAGCGATCTGGTGGCGCAGGCGAGGGCGGCGCTGGAGCAGTTGCGCGATTCGGGCGCGGCGACGCCCGAGCAGATCGCCAAGGCGGCGGATCAGATCAATGATCAGGACACGGCGCTGGGTAAGCTGCGCGATGCGGCGTTGGCGAAGGACCCGCAGTACAGCGCGGCGGCGGATCGGTTCAAGGCGGCGTCGGCGAAGCTCGCATCGCTTCAGGACGCGATGGAGTCGAAGATTCGCGACAATCCCGAGCGTCAGAAGGCGGTCGCGGCGGTGAAGGCCGCGCAGGATCGGGTCAACGAGACGGAGCGCGACAGCCGAACGTCACAGGCGGCGGCGGCTCGGGCGCGCGATGAGTACAACCGCAAGGCCGCGGCCGTGCGTTCGGCGGAGGATCATCTGAAGGATCTGCGGCGCTGAAGGATCAGGGCTGATCGGCCCATGACGCGAGCTTCTCGGCGTCGATCGCGCCCCAGTAGAGACGCAGGTCGTGATACTCGCCGTTGAATTTCTCCGGCCCGTCGTACTCGCCGACGGGCGAGCCGGGGTCGGCGCCGATCGAAAGACCTTCATGGGGTTGATCGCTGATGACCGAACCGTCGGCGGACGCGACTTCCTTGCCGTTCACGTACAAGTGCAATTTCGACGCGGTGTCGATCGCGCCGGCCAGATGCACCGGCTCGCTCATCTTCACCGCTGAGGGCGCGGCGACTTTGTAGAGTGTATCTTCATTGCGCACGGCGAACGTCGGGACGCCCTTGGCCAGATACAGACTGAACCCCAGCGACCCGCCGCCCTGCGCGATGAGCACGCCATCGGGCGACGTCGGCGTGCACCACCCGCCGACCGTCAGCGGCTTGCCCGACGGATCGGGCGAGGCCGGCGTGGCGTCGCCTTCTTTGGCGACGTGCAACACCTGCTGAAACTTCACATCCCGGGGTGCCTGGGCGTGCTCCTTGCGGCGCGCTGCCTTGATGCGCTCGATGATCTGCTTGTACGTGATGTCCGGCTCGGTGTCCTTGTAGAGGACCTGAAGCCGCTTGATCTCGTCCTTGAGCTGCGCCGCCTCTTTGGCGTAGGCGGGATCGTCGTAGACGCTGTGCATCTGCTGGCGGTCCTTGATCATGTCGTACAATTCATACTCGCCGGTGATCGGGAAGTGCACGAGCATGTAGTTTTCCGTGCGGACGCCGTAGTGCGGCTGCACATGATGCGAGCCCGGCTCGTATTCGTAGTAGTGGTAGTAGAAGCTCTTGCGCCAATCGTCGGGCGTGTGCCCCTTGAGGATTGGCACGAAGCTTCGGCCCTGCATGTCGTCGGGGACCTGCACGCCGGCGGCGTCGAGCATCGTCTCGGCGAAATCGAGATTGCTCACGATCGCACTGCTCGTCGAGCCCGCGTCCGTCACGCCCGGCCAGCGCACCATCAGCGGCGTGCGCAGCGATTCCTCGTAGATCCATCGCTTGTCGAACCAGCCGTGCTCCCCGAGGTAGAAGCCCTGATCGGAGGTGTAGATGACGATGGTGTTCTTGGCGAGGCCCGACTTGTCGAGGTAATCGAGGACCCGGCCGACGTTTTCATCGACGCTGGCGACGCAGCGGAGATAGTCCTTCATGTAGCGCTGATACTTCCAGCGGGTCAGGTCGTCGCCGGAGAGGTTCGCCTTCTTCATCGCCTCGTTCTCCGGGCCGTACGCTTCATCCCATTGCTTTTTCTGTTCGGGCGACAACTGCGGCGGAGCCCAGTCGACTTTCAGATCCTGCTTCATGCGCATCGTCTTGGCGATGGTCATGTCCTGCTGATGCGCCGCGGTGCCGCGTCCGTCGTAGTTGTCGAAAAGCGTTTCGGGTTCGGGGATCGTCTGGCCGTCGAACATGTGAAGCATCTTGATGGGCGGCTCCCAATCGCGATGCGGGGCCTTGTTCTGATACATGAGCATGAACGGCTTGTTGGGGTCGCGCTTGTTCTGAAGCCAGTCGAGGGTGATGTCGGCGGTGATGTCGGTGACGTAGCCGGTATGTGCGACGCGCTGGCCGTTCTCCTTCATGGGCGGGTTGTAGTACTGGCCCTGCCCGTAAAGGATGTGCCAGTAGTCAAAGCCCTGCGGGTCGGAGATGAGGTGCCACTTGCCGACGATCGCGGTCTGGTAGCCGGCTTTCTGAAGCAGCTTCGGGAAGGTCTGCTGATCGCCGTTGAAGACTTCCGAGCCCTCGTTGCCGTAGTAGCCATTGAGATGGCTGTACTTGCCGGTCTGCACGACCGCGCGGCTCGGGCCGCAGAGCGAATTGGTCACGAAGCAGTTGCGGAAGAGCATGCCTTCCTTGGCGAGCCGGTCGAGGTTCGGCGTCTGGTTGAGGCCGTGCCCGTAGGCGCTGACGGCCTGATAGGCGTGATCGTCGCTGAAGATGAACAGGATGTTGGGTCGATCGGCGGCGGCGACGGCGGCGGCGAGCAGGAGCATGAGCGCGAGCGGACGATGCATGATGTGAACCTCGAAGGAAACAGGCGGGTCGTGTTCAGCGTACGGGGTGATATACTTCGGGTCAACGCTTGAAAGGACTGGGCTTATGCGTCGGCGAGTGGTGTTTTTGGTGCTTTGCGTCATGCTCGGCGCCGCCGCGACCGGCCGGGCCATCGAAATCGAAGTCGACGCCGGGGCGTACGACCGGGTGGACACGCCTGTCGCGTTCGACATGCCCCAACCGCTTTCGAATGCGAAATACGTGCGGCTGACGCGGATCGACAGCGGGGAGCCGATCGTGATTCAGCGCGAGCCGGGGGCGCCGCAGCGGATCGTCTGGCTCGTCGGTCAGCGCATCGAAGCCGGCGCGGCGAGGCGGTACAAGCTCGAAGCGCTCGACGGCCCGGACAACGACAATGCCGAGCCGGACCATGTGCACGTGCAGCAGGACGAGAAGAAGATCGAAGTGGCGGTGCGCGGGCGGACCGTGATGCGCTACCACATCGCCACGAATCTCTCCCCCATCGCCGGCGAACCCTACTACCAGCGCAGCGGATACATTCACCCCCTCTACACCCCCGCCGGCGACGTCGTCACCGACGACTTCAACCCGGATCATCCGCATCAGCACGGCGTGATGTTCGCATGGACCGACACGACCTTCGAGGGCCGCAAGGTCGACTTCTGGAACCAGCAGAAACTCGAGGGCACGGTCGAACATGAGGCCGTGCTCGACACCGTCGACGGGCCGGTGTTCGGGCAGTTCGATGTGGCGCTGCGGCATGTCAACCTCAGCGCGCCGGGCGGACGCAAGGTCGCGCTGCGGGAAACATGGCAGGTGCGCGTGTATGACCTGACGGATTATTTTCTGTTCGACCTGACGTCGATTCAGTCATGCGCCGGACCCTCGCCGCTGTATGTCAACAAGTATCACTACGGCGGGATGGCGATCCGCGGGGCGCGCGAATGGACGAAGGATCACTGCCAGATGCTCACCAGCGCCGGCGAAGATCGCCTCGGCGGCAACCACACCCGGCCGTACTGGGTCGACATCAGCGGGCCGGTCGGTCACGACGAGGCGGCGGGCGTGGCGATCCTTCAGAGCCCCGACGATTTCCGCTACCCGCAGTACGTGCGGCTCCATCCGCAGATGCCCTACTTCGTCTACAGCCCGCAGGTCGATGAGGGCTTCGTGATTGAGCCGGGCAAACCGTACGTCTCGCAGTACCGCTTCTACATTCACAAGGGGGCGATCAACACGACGGAGGCGGACCATCTGGCGCACGACTATCAGGATCCGCCGAAGATCCGCGTGATCGGGCCCTGAAAATCCGGTTGGTCAAGGCGGAGGTCGTCTCTACAATAAGTTTTCTGGAGGCCGCCATGCCGCACGTCGATCTTGCCCGCCGTTCCGTCGCCGCCCTGATTCTTGTGTCCGCGCTGCTTGTCGCGCCGCTGCGGGCGGAGAGCAACTCGAGCCGGCTCGATCGCCGGGAGGAACTGGAGGCGACGATCAAGCAGATGAAGACGACGATCGCGTCGCTGACGACGAAAGTGTCGAACATTCAGGCGATCGTCGACGAGCAGAAAAAGGCCTACGAAGCGAGCGAGAAGAAGATCGCCGACACGCAGGCGTCGCTGGCGGAGCAGCGCAAGGCGATCGGCGACCGGACCGGCGAACTGAACCAGATCACCGCGTCGCTCAACGCCGAGGTGGACCAGGACCCGGCGATCGCGGAGGCGATGAAGGCGGTCGATGAAGCGAAGAAACCTTATGACGAGCGGCGCGACAAGCTCAGCGTCGAGATTGTCAAGACCGATGCGTACCTCAAAGTCGCGGACGAACTGAAGATGAAGCAGGAGCGGCTCGATCTGCTCAATGGATCGACGGCGGCGGTGGACGAAAACGAGTTGGCGGGCCTGCGCATCGAAGTCGTCAATCTACAGACGCGCGTCGGCCAGGCGCTCGAAGACGCCTTGTCGCGCGATCCGGAGCTGGCGGCGATGAAGGAAAAGCTCGACGCCGCCAACGACAAGCTCAAGGAGCTGCGCGGGGCGATGCTCGCCAAGGTGCGCGATGATCCGAAGCGCGTCGATGCGGAGAAGGCCGTGACCGAAGCCCGGCAGAAGGTCGCGCAGCTCAGCCACGACCTGCTCGACGCCAACCGCGAAAACATGCTCGTCAAATCCAAGTACGCCCGGGCGTACGGCGTGCTTCAGCAGACGCAGAAGGAACTGGACCAGAAGAACTTTCTGCTCAAGGGTCTTTACGACGAGCTGAAGGCGACCTACCGCGACAACTGATCCGTCAGGTACCATGACTATTCAAATGAAAAGCGGGATCCCCCGATGGGCGATCCCGCTTATTTTTTCGCGATTTTCGCGTCATTCACTCGCTGGTGAGCGGGCTGAAGCGCGAACCGGCGAGGGGGACGCGGCGGTTGACGTCGGCGCCCTTGGGGATCAGCGGGGCGACGAAGAGGACGACCGCGGCGATGGCGATGTTGCCGAGCCAGAGCCAGTTCTGCAGGCCGAAGTAGACGAACACGCCGGTGGTCAGCAACAGCGCCAGTCCGATGGGGATCAGGCCGCGCCAGGCGAGGCGCATGAGCTGATCGAAACGGAAGCGCGGCAGGGTCCAGCGGACCCACATCATGATGGCGACGAGCGTCATCATCTTCGTGACCATCACGCCGACGTTCAGCAGCACGCCCAGCAGGCCGACCTTCTGCGGCTCGACCCCGCCGTAGATCAGATAGTCGAGCCAGGGCAGATGCCATCCGCCCAGGAACAGCACGGTCAGGAACGCGCTGCTCGTGGCCATGTGCATGTATTCGCCGAGGAAGAACATGGCGAATTTCATGGACGAGTATTCGGTATGGAACCCGCCGATGAGTTCCTGCTCGCACTCGGCCAGGTCGAACGGGGCGCGGTTGGCCTCGGCGAGGATGCAGATAAAAAACAAGACCGCGGCGACGGGCTGCTGGAAGACGTACCAAGAGGGGATGACGCCGAACCAGTATCCGACCTGCGCCTCGACGAGGTCGTGCGGACGGGCCGACCCGGCCATGAGCAGCACGGTCAGCACGCACAGGCCCATGGGGATTTCGTAGCTGAGCATCTGAGCGGTCGCGCGGATGCCGCCGAAGAAGGTGTACTTGTTGTTCGCCGCCCACGCGCCGATCGTCACGCCGTACACCGCCATCGATCCGATCGCGAGCATGTAGATCACGCCGATGTTGACGTCGGCGACGCTGATGGACAGTTCGCCCCACGGGCTTTCCCACACGCCGCCCCACGGGATGACCGCCCAGCCGAGCAGCGCCGGGATGACGGCGAGCACGGGGGCGAGCATGAAGAGCGTCTTGTCGACGTGACCGGGGTTGTAGTCTTCTTTCATGAAGAACTTCAAACCGTCGGCGATGGGCTGAAGCAGACCAAAGGGCCCCACGCGATTGGGGCCGATGCGGTCCTGCGCCCACGAGGCGATCTTGCGTTCGAGCAGAATGCCGTAGGCGGGTCCGGCGATCAGCATCACATGCATGATCACGAGAATGACGACGACGGACACGATCAACTGCGGGAGAAATTCCATGGTCTGGCTCAGCTTGGGCGTCGCAAAGTATTGTGGGACAAAGATGTTTTTACAGGCAGCACGGGGGCTTGGCAAGGCGGCCGGCGTGGGATTTCACGATGATTGTGGATAACGTGTGTATAGGTGTTTCCCGGCCCGGCGGGCATGTGTTCAGGTGGGGTTAAAATGACGTTTTTGTGTTCGATTGCGTGATTCGAGACATCCGAGTGCCAGGTCATGCGTGGAATCACGCATTCCAAGACCTTTATTTGCAGATATTAACGGTTCGGGACGTCTTGCATGTGTTTTCTGAGTGTGAATGCACCGCCGCAAGTGGGGCTCCGGAACACGTTCGCCGCCCCCGCCGGGTTTCAGCGGGGGCGATGTGGAAAACCTGCCGAAACTGTGCCGATCGCCGACCTGAAAATGCCGCTTCTCAGCGCATTACCTGGTCCAGTTCGCGGCGGGTGGCGGCATCGGTCGTGTCCACATCGACGTTTGCGAGCATCCGGTCGATGATCGTGTCCGAATCGATCCCGTCGGCCTCCGCGTTGAAGTTCGGAATGATCCGGTGCCGCAACACGGGATGCGCCATCGCTTTAATGTCATCGACCTCCACATGGTGCCGGCCCTGAAGAATCGCACGGGCTTTGCCGGCGAGGATCAGATACTGACTCGCCCGAGGCCCGGCGCCCCATGCCAGATAGCGCTCGATGAACTCGCTGCGCTTGCCCGTCTCGTGCACCCGCGTCTCGCGCACCAGCCGCAGGGCGTAACGGATCACATGATCCGCCACCGGCACATCGCGCACGATCCGCTGAATCTCCAGCACCTGCTCCGAGTCGAGCACCGTCGCCAGATGCACCAGCCGCCGGGCCGTCGTGCGTCGGACGATCTCCATTTCCTCTTCCTCGGAGGGATAGCCCACCTTGATCATGAACATGAACCGGTCAAGCTGCGCTTCGGGAAGCGGATACGTGCCTTCCTGCTCGATGGGGTTCTGCGTCGCGAGGACGAAGAAGGGTTCGGGCAGGTGATGCTTGACGCCGCTGGCGGTCACCTGATGCTCCTGCATCGCCTCCAGCAGCGCCGCCTGCGTCTTGGGCGGCGTGCGGTTGATCTCGTCCGCGAGCAGCACGTTGGCGAACACCGGCCCTTTGACGAAGCGCAGCTCGCGCTTGCCCGAGAGCTTGTCTTCCTCGATGACTTCCGTGCCCGTGATGTCCGAGGGCATCAGGTCGGGCGTGAACTGAATGCGGGAAAAGTCCAGCGAGAGCGTGCGGCTGATCGTCGACACCAGCAGCGTCTTGGCCAGCCCCGGCACGCCCACCAGCACCGCATGGCCCTGGCAGAACAGCGCGATCAGCAGTTCGTCCACCACATTCGTCTGCCCCACGATGACTTTGCCGATCTCCGTGATGAGCTGGTTGTGCGCATCGCGGATCTTCTCTGTCAACGCCGCCGCGTCATTCGTCTGCTCGCTCATGCGGACTCCTGTACTTGCATCAACGGAGGGGTCGGATCAGCCGGCGGTCTCTGCCGACCGGCGGCCCCAGCAGTATAGTCATAATAGTAGAGAAAGAATGATTATCACTAGGAATAACGCCTGGCGCTTTGTGGATATCCTCCGTTGTCCGTCTCCACCCATCGGGCCGATCATCCTTTACATCATCGCCGCACTTGCGGGTGAACTGTCATCGGCGCTGTCGGCGGGCGCCGGTTCGTGACGATGCGAACGGAACGGATCATGTCGTCATGCCTGACGCTGTTGATTGAGCCGCCCGCATCGACATTTCGCGCCACGCATCCCACGACTTGTCCACAGCGTTACCGACAGCGCGAGCGCGGGGTGATTGAAGTCGCCCCGCCTTGACGGACGGTTCAACCATTGAGGTTTTCGGTGAGCTTGCGGTCGAGCTGATCGATCTGGCGGTTGAAGTCCGGCTCGATGGTCATGCGGTCTTCGGTCGTGCGGATGGCGTGCATGACCGTCGTGTGATCGCGCCCGCCGAAGTATCCGCCGATCTCCTCCAGCGAGTAGCGCGTGCGCTTGCGCGCCAGGTACATGCACACCTGCCGCGGCACGGTGATCGAGCGGTGCCGGCGTTTGGACTGCAAATCCAGCAGCTTCACGCCGTAGTAGTTCGTCACCGTGTCGATGATGTTCTGAATCGTCAGC
The DNA here is from genome assembly GCA_016125255.1 of Planctomycetota bacterium. Taxonomy (NCBI): domain Bacteria; kingdom Pseudomonadati; phylum Planctomycetota; species Planctomycetota bacterium. The sequence continues at coordinate 34,147 of WGMD01000014.1, forward strand.
TTGGGCCCCCCCGCCGCACCGGCCGGGTCGTCGCCGAGCGCTTCACGGGTCAAGCTCAAATCCGGCTCGATCCCGCGCAACATCGCCAGCGACTGCACTTTGGTGACGGCGCCTTCAAGCTCGCGGATGTTCGAGTCGATGCGCTCGGCGATGTAGCAAGCCGCATCATCAGGCAGTTGAATCCCGCGGATTTTCGCCTTGGTCTTGAGAATCGCCACGCGCGTTTCGTAGCACGGCGGGTCGATGCGGGCGACCAGACCCCAGTTGAAACGCGACACGAGCCGCTCCTCGAGCTGGGGGATTTCATTCGGCGGCGAGTCGGAGCTGAGGACGATCTGCTTGTTGGACTGATAGAGCGTGTTGAACGTGTGGAAGAACTCTTCCTGCGTGCGTTCGCGGTTGGTCAGGAAGTGGATGTCGTCGATGAGCAAGAGGTCCACATGCCGATAGCGCGTTCGGAACTGGCTCATCTGCCCGTTCTGCACCGCTTCGAGGAACTGGTTGACGAAGGTATCGCAGGACAGGTAGCAGATGCGCGCATCGGGCTTGTTTTGCAGGAGTTTCTGGCAGATGGCCTGAAGCAGGTGCGTCTTGCCCAGGCCGACGCCGCCATGCACGAACAAGGGGTTGTACGCCCGGCCGGGGTTCTCGGCGACGGCGACGGCGGCGGCGTAGGCCAGGTGGTTGCCCGGGCCGGTCACGAAGTTGTCGAACACGTAATCGGGGCTGAGCACGATCTGATCGTCGCCGTGATCGAAATGCACGAGCGTGGGCCGGCTCGGCGGCGGCGTGAGGCGGCCGGAGATGTGGATCTGCGGTCGTCGCACGGGCGGATCGGCCTCGACGACGCCGTGCGCCGCATGCGAAAGCGCCGCCGCGGCCTCGGCCATCGCTTCCTGATCGACGAAGCTGACCGTCACCAGCGCGCCGGTCGCCGCCTGCGCGGCCTCGGTGAACGCGTCATTGCAGCGCCGCGACAGATACGCCTGCTGCACCGGCGTGTTGACGCGGATCTGAAGCACGCCGCCGTCCAGTTCCAGCGGCTCAAGCTCTTCAAACCACTGGCGGCATATTTCGGCGTGGTGCCTGCGCAGGTGCGAAAGCATCTGCCGCCACATCGCCGGGTCGGGCATCGACATTGGCTCGTCTCTTGCTCTGGTCTTCCCTGCTATTCGATCGCGCCGCGGTTCCTGTTTGCCTCAGCGCGTCCACCTTTGAAGACTCTACGCCCAAGTTACGACTCGACGATGCTCATGTCAATGGGGATTCCACCCATGCGCGCCGCGTTTACGCCACACGCGCTTGACAACACGCGCGCTTTGCGGTTGCGCGCGACGCCGAACGCGCCGTGATCATCCGTGTACACTGTGCCTCATGCTCGCCACGCTCGCGCACATTCTCTCGCATATTCTCGCGCCGGTGCTGGCGATCACCGCGGCGGGCGCGGTTGTGCAGCGCTTTAAGGCGATGAACGTCGAGTCGCTGGTGCGGCTGAATCTCTACCTGTTCGTCCCGGCGTTTCTGTTCGTCAGCGTCGCAGAAAGCAAACTCACGTTCACCAACATCGGGCTCATCGGCGTGGCGGTGCTCGGGCCGATGGCGCTGTTGGCGATGCCGATCTATTTCCTCCTGCGGGCGCGGAAGGCGTCGGGCAACACAATCGCCGCGGTGGTCGTCGGCGGGCTGTTCTTCAACGCGGGCAACTTCGGGATTCCCGTCGCGCTGCTGGCCTTCGGCGCCGAGGGCGGCGCGGTCGAGGCGCTGGTGGTGATGTATCTGAACACGACGGTGTTCATGATCGGGTACGGCGTGCTGTCGGTGGCGCAGGGGCACGGCCTTCGGGCGGCGCTGGGGTATTTCAAGCTGCCGATGATCTACATGATCGTCGCGGCCTTTGCCGTGCGGCAGACCGGCTACGTGCTGCCGTTCTGGATCGACAAGGCGGTGCACACGGTGGCGGAGGGCATGGTGCCGGTCGCGCTGATCACGCTGGGGGCGCAGCTCGCGATGCGCGCCCGCTGGCCGCGCTGGCCCCTGATCGGGCCGGTCATGATCATCAAGCTGCTGGTGATGCCGGTTGTCACGGCGGGCTTGGTGTATATTCTCGGACTCTGGCCCTGGCCGGGGGCGCAGTTGATCCTCGCGGCTTCCGGGCCGACGGCCGTGAACACGCTGCTGCTGACGATCGAACTCGACGGCGACGCGGAAACGGCGGCGGACTGCGTCTTCTGGACCACGCTCGCCTGCGCCCTGACCGTCACGCTGACGCTCTGGCTGCTTCACCTGGCCGGAGGCGCCCCGCCGGCGCTGTGAATTCGTCACATCCGAAAAGCCCTGTCGATCGCGCGGTCTGTGCGGGTTGTAACGATTGTCATCGCGGTGCACGTATGAACCGGTCGGGCCGCCGGTTGGGGCGATCAAGTGCCCGGCCCCGCACGCCGATCATCAGGCATATATGATCCCACATACCCCCTCCTGCGAACCGGCTGATTCCAAGGCCAAGCAGCAGCGGCGTCACGGCCGCCTGCGCTGCGAATACCTGCGCTGCCCGATGGGCCGCGTAGTGAACCTTTCCGCCTCGGGCATGCGCGTGCACGGGCGCGGCAAGCTGGCGGTCAAGCCGGACCAGGTCTTCTTCGTCGTGCTTCAGAGTTTGTGCGGCGAGACGAAGGTCAAGAGCCGCGTCGCATGGGCGGAGCAGGTGGACGCCAAGCACTTTTCCGTCGGCATCGAGTTCGTCGACGTCAGCCCGTCCATGCGGACGGAGCTGATCGACATCGCGCGCGTGTCGGCGGAGAGTTACGTGATCGCGCATCGCGATGAAGAGCGGAAATTGTGACGATCGGGCCGGCTGGGCCGGTCGCAGGGAATGGAGAAACTTTTGGATGTCGAGCGGATGAATCGTAGGTTTGGTTGGCGGAATTCGGGCAAGCCGTCCGCGGAGGCGGCGCGTCGCGCGATGACCGCATGCGGGTGAACTTGGAGGCGAAATGGGATTTCGTTGGGTCCAGAAGAACATCAGCCCGATCGGCATCGACATCGGGGCCGACAGCATCAAGCTGCTTCAGATCGCGCAGGACGATCCGCCGCAGTTGATCAGTGCGGCGGCGATGACGATTCCTCCGGAGGTGCGCGCTCAACCGGCGACGCTGCTGGAGTATCTGGGCGGGGCGCTGAAGGAGCTGCTCAAGCAGGGCCGATTCAAGGGCAAGCGGGCGATCGTGTCGATCAGCTCGGCCCACGCGTACGTGCAGCATGTGCGCCTGGCCAAGTGCGATGCGGCCATGATCGAGTCGCTGCTGGCGACGGAGCTGCGCGGGCGTCTGCCGCTGGATCCGACGCAGATGGTGATGCGTCACGTCGTGGTCGGCGAGGTGTTCGCCGACGGGGCCGCGCGTCAGGAAGTCATCTGCCTCGCCGCCGCGCGTCATTACGTGCTTCAGATCATCAACCTGATCCGCGCGGCGGGACTGGATGTGGTCGGCATGCACTGCGAGCCGATGGCCATCCTCTCCGCCTTCGATCACCTTTTCGACGGCGCATCCGAAGCGAATCGTACGACGCTCTTCGTCGACATCGGCGCCTCGACGTCGAAGGTCATGATCGCGCACGGCAAACAGATGGTCTTCGCCAAGACGATCCGCGTCGGCGGCGACCATTTCAACCGGATCGTCGCCGAGCTGACGCAGATCAGCGAGTCCGACGCCCGCAAGTACCGCATTCAGGAAGCCGAGGACGGCGTGCGTCCCCAGTTCCCGTCGGCGCCCAAAGGCGCGCTGACGATGGTCGGCTCCGTCGCGGTCATCAAGCCCGCCGAGCAGCCCCGCGTCGCCGATGCGACGCAGTTGACCCAGCATCTGCTCGACTCGGAAATGCTCGAACTGCTCGTCGACGAGCTTCAGCTTTGCATCGGATATCACGCGGCCATGTTCCACGACCGGCCCATCGAAAAGGTGATCTTCCTCGGCGGCGAGTCGCGGCAGACCGCCATGTGCCAGCGCATCGCCAAGGCGCTGCGCCTGCCCGCGCAGTTGGGCGATCCCCTGGCGCGGCTGATTCGCGCGCCGCTCACGCCGGCGGTCAACGTGGACCTGCATCGTTCGCAGCCCGGATGGGCCGTGCCCATGGGACTGTGCCTGCTTCCGACCAACCTCTGACGCCATCGCCACAAGACAGGGAACGGACCGATGATCAACGAACGAAACGACAAGCTCAGCTTCCTCCCGGAAGACTACGTCGAACGGCGCATCGAGCGGCGGACGAACATCATCTGCCTCTCGCTCTTCGCCGTCGTGCTCGCCGGCGTCGTCGGCGCGTACCTGGTCACCAATCGCCACCGCGCCGACGTGCGCAAGCAGCGCGAGGTCATCAACGCCTCCTACACCGACGCCGCCAAGCGGCTCGAACAGCTTGACGAACTCCATCAGCGCAAGGAGCAGATGCTCCGCAAGGCGCAGATCACCAGCATGCTCATCGAGCCGGTGCCCCGGACGTTTCTGCTGGCGGACCTGATCAACCGCATGCCCAAGTCGCTGAGTCTGTTCGATCTTCAGATGGCTTCGAAGGTCGTCAAGCCGGTCTCGCCGGTGGCGACCAAGTCGGCGCTGTCGCAGCGTCACAAGGGCGGGCTCGGCGGATACAACTCCAACGCGCCCGACAAGGACAAGGACAAGAAGGACGAGGAGCCGGTGCCCGAGTACATCGTGAACGTGACGATCAGCGGCGTGGCGCCGACGGACGTTCAGGTCGCCCAGTACCTGGCGTCGCTTCAGCAGTCGGCGCTCATGAGCGACGTCAATCTCGTCTACTCCGAAGAGATCAAGATCGACGAGGCGTCGATGCGCAAGTTCCGCATCGACATGACGCTCAACCAGCATGCGGACGTGCGGTCGATCGACCCCATCGAGATTCCGCGCGAGCTTCAGAAGAACCCGATGCAGGCGCAGCCGACGATCGTGCCCTCATCGATCCACACCGAGCCGTCCGAGCCCGAGCACCAGGTGGCCAACGGGACGCGGGCGGGGGAGGAGTAAGCCATGCGATTCGGACTGCGTGAACTGATCTTCGTGATGGTGCTGCTGGCGGTGCCGGTGGCGGCATGGTGGTTTGTGTTCAAGCCCAACAATCTGCAGATCGCCCAGGCCCGCGAGGAAATCCGCGCCAAGCAGCAGAAGCTTCAGCAGCTTCAGGCCGCGACGCGCCAGATGGAGGACCTCGGGCACGAGATCGACAAGCTCACCGAGGCGATCGACGTCTTCGAAGCCAAGCTCCCGGCGGAGAAGGAAGTCGAAGTGATGCTCAAGGAGGTGTGGCAGCTCGCCGCCAAGCACGGGCTCAAGCCCCGCTCCGTCCGCGCGGAAAAGCCCATCAAGAGCAGCCGCTATTCGGAACTGCCCCTCAAGATGGTCATCACCGGCAACTTCGACGGCTACTACGCCTTCCTGCTCGATCTGGAGCGACTGAGCCGCATCACCCGCGTGCCCGAAATGAAGCTCGAGAAGCTCAAGAACGGCGACGAGGGACAGATGGAGGCGCAGTTCACCTTGAGCATCTTCTTCGAACCGCAGGACGCCAACCCGACGACCCCCAAGGCCTGAGCCGACCGGAGATTCAACGATGGAAAGCTTCAAGGATTTCGATTCGATCAAGGACGACGCTCTGCCCGAGGGCATGACCGGCGGCGTGCTGGCGACGCAGGACGAGGACCCCGTGTCGATGCCGCTGGGCATCGGCGGCGAAGCGGGCTTCGGCGCCGCGCTGGGCGATCCCGCCGCCGCGTCCAAGTCGTCGAGCAAACTCAACGGCGCGCTGCTGCTCGTCGTGGTCCTGTGCGTCGCCGGCGGCACGCTCTGGACCATGCGCGTGACCGGCGGCGTCGAGAAACTCGATCAGTCCATGGTCGCCACCGAAAAGAAAATCGATCAGGCCCTCGCCAAGCTTCAGGCCGACAAGAAGGGCTCCGCCGCCAGCCCCGGCAATCTCGACGCCCTCTTCGGCGACACCGACAAAGTCATCGCCTCCTTCTCCAACGATCCGACGAAGCGGCAGGTCGATGTGGACCACCTTCAGAAAAACCCCTTCGAGATGTTCGTCTCGGCCAACAAATCGTCGACCGACCAGAACGTCGCCGCCATCGACAAGGTCAAGGCCCAGCGCCTCAAGGAGATCAAGGCGGAGTTCGACAAGCTCCAGCTTCAGAGTCTGCTCAATGGCGCCCAGCCGCTGGCCGTCATCAGCGGCAAGGTTCTCAAGGAAGGCGAATCCGTCGGCTCGTTCACCGTCTCCAAAATCACGCCGACCGGCGTGACGCTCTCGGCCGAAGGCAACACGTACACGCTCGCGATGAAAAAACCGTTGGACCTCAAGAACTGAACCATCATGCGCAACAAGGACCTTGACAACTGGCTTTCCGATGTGGAGCTCGAGGCCGCCGAGGCCCCGGCTCCGGCGTCCTTGGGCAAGCCCACGCTGGCGACCTCGATGCAGCGCGTCGAAGGCGCGCACGGCGGGGCGCTGGCGGACCTGTACCAGCCGGACCATCCCATCGGCCCCAACGCCGACATCGCCGAGCAGCTTCAGGCCAAGGGCGTCATCACCGCCGCGCAGGCCACCGAAGCCCGCGCCCTGATCAAGCAGACCCCGGGCAAACAGCTTGCCGACGTGCTCGTGGACCTGGGCGTCAACGAGGCGGCGGTGCAGCAGGTCCGCGCGGACATGGCCGGCATCCCCTTCGAAACCGTCGATGCCGACAAGATTGAAGAAAAGCTGCTCCACCGGCTCGGGCCCGACTACTGCAAAGCGCACGGCGTGATCCCGCTGCGCGAGTCGGGCACACGCATCGTCGTCGGCGTGACCGATCCGCGCAAGCTCTTCATGCTCGAAGAAGTCAGCCGCAAACTCGGCAAGCCCGTCAAGGTCGTGCTCATCACGACGCACGATGTCATGGCCGTCATCGAAGCGTTCACCGAAGAGAACGCCACCGACGTCGCCGTCGACGAGATCATCAAGGACATCGAGGAAGACGACGTCGAAGTCGTGCAGATGCAGGACGAGGACGTCGACCTGGAGAAACAGGCGGGCGAGTCGCCGGTCATCCGCTTCGTCAATTACCTGATCTACGACGCGGTCAAGAACGGCGCGTCGGACATTCACATCGAGCCGCAGGAAAAGAAGCTGCGCGTGCGCTACCGGATCGACGGCGTGCTGTTCGAGATGATGAATCCGCCGCACACGATGCACGCGGCGATCGTGTCGCGCCTGAAAATCATGGCGAATCTGGACATCTCCGAGCGTCGCCTGCCGCAGGACGGGCGCATCCGCGCGATGGTGCACGGCCGCAAGCTCGACCTGCGCCTCTCGACGTTGCCGACGGGCGCGGGCGAAAAGGCCGTGCTGCGAATTCTCGACTCGCGCAGCGTGCAGGTCACGCTCGACCAGCTCGGCATGCCGGAAAACACGCTGACCGTCTGGAAGAAGCAGATCAATCAGCCGCACGGCATCATCCTCGTCACCGGGCCGACCGGCTCGGGCAAGACGACGACGCTCTACGCTTCGCTCTCGCAGATGGACCGGCAGAAGCTCAACATCTCGACCGTCGAAGACCCGATCGAATATCACCTGGGCGGAATCACGCAGGTGCAGACGCATGAGCGCATCGGCATGAGCTTCGCCGCCGCCCTGCGTTCGCTTCTGCGACAGGACCCGGACGTGGTGATGGTCGGCGAAATCCGCGATGAGGAAACGGCGCGCATCGCCATTCAGGCCGCCATGACCGGCCACCTCGTGCTCTCGACGCTGCATACCAACGACGCCCCGTCGTCGATCACCCGGCTCATCAACATCGGCGTCGAGCCCTACCTGATCGGCGCGGCCGTCAACGCGGTGCTGGCCCAGCGGCTGGTGCGGCGGATCTGCGAGGGGTGCAAAAAGCCGACGAAACTTGACGAGGAAACCGCCGAGCACCTTTCGATGCACGGTCTGAATGTCGATGAGATTTACGTGGGCGAAGGTTGCCCCAAGTGTCACATGACCGGTTATACGGGCCGCGTCGGCCTGTATGAGATGCTCGTGCTCGACGATATGACGCGCGACGCCATCGCCCGCCGGCCCAACGTGACCGAGTTCCGCCGCCTGTGCATCGAACGGGGCATGACCACGCTCCGCGCGGACGGCTTCCGCAAGGTCGCGGAGGGACTGAGCACCGTGGAGGAAGTCCTGCGCGTGACGCAGGCGACGATTTGACGAAGCACCACACGCCGCAAGCGGCGTCGCTAAACAGGATGGAACCGCATGGACATTGACACGATACTCAAGACGGCCCTGGACAATGACGCGTCGGATATCCACCTCATCTCCGGCCACAAGCCGATGGTGCGCATTCACACGATCATGACCCCGCTCGACTACCCCGTCATCACGCCCGAGAGCGCCCGGCGCATGTTCGAGCATATGGCCGGCGAAAAGCAGATCGAGCGCTTCAAGGAAGTTCAGGACGTGGACTTCTCCTACGAACTGCCCGGGCGCGGCCGCTTCCGCGTCAACGTCCACTCCCAGCGCAGCTCCATCGGCATCGCCCTGCGCGCCATCAAGGACAAGATTCCGCCGATGGAGAAGCTCAATCTCCCTGAGGTCATCGAGCGGCTGACCTATCTGCCGCGCGGCCTGGTGCTCGTCACCGGGGACACCGGCTCGGGCAAGTCCACGTCGCTGGCCGCCATGATCAACGCCATGAACCAGCGTTACCACAAGCACATCATCACGCTCGAGGACCCGATCGAATATTCGCTCGTGTCCAACAAGTGCGTGATCGAGCAGCGCGAGCTGGGCGCCGACTGCCCCACGTTCGCCAGCGGCCTGCGTCACGTCCTGCGTCAGGACCCCGACATCATCCTCGTGGGTGAAATGCGCGACCTGGAGACGACGGCCGCGGCGATCACCGCCGCCGAAACCGGCCACCTCGTGTTCAGCACGCTGCACACCAACTCGGCGGCGAGCACGGTGGACCGCATCATCGACATGTACCCGGCGAATCAGCAGAACCAGATTCGCTCGATGCTCGCCGGCACGATTCAGGCGGTCATCAGCCAGACGCTCTTCCGCCGCGCCGACACGAAGGGCATGGTCCCCGCCGTCGAGATCATGCTCGCGACCAGCGCGGTGCGGAACCTGATCCGTGAAGCCCGCACGTTTGAAATTCCCAACGTGATCGAAACGAACCGCGCGATGGGCATGATGACGCTCGACAACGCCATCGCGCAGCTCTACTTCAACGGGATGATCAGCCGCGAGGACGCCATCGCGCAGGCGAACCATCCGGAGAAGCTCGAACGCATGCTCGCGGCGTAAGGTGAACAAATGACCAATGAACAAGCACCCATGACCAAGGAAATGACGAATGCTCCAATGTCTTCTCATTGGACATTGGGATTTGGTCATTGGTCATTCGAGGCCCATGGAATTTCGGCAGCCCCAGGGACGTAAAGATTATGCCTCACTATAAGTATCAGATTCAGTCCAAGGACGGACAGATGAGCATGGGGGTGCTCGCGGCGGAGAACGCCGTGGCCGCCGCCAACAATCTGCGCGCGCAGGGGCATCGCGTGCTCGGGCTCGTGCCCATCGAGTCGGCGGCGACGTCGGTGATGGACAAGCTCAAGGCGCTGAACTATTCGTCCGGCCCGGCGCCCAAGGACATTCTCAACTTCACCACGCAGCTGGCCGTGATGATCCGCGCGGGCATCAGCATCCGCGTCGCCATCGAAGGCATCGCCGAGCAGACGGAAAACGCCAAATTCAAGGATATTCTGGTGCAGATCAAGCGCGACGTGGAGAGCGGCAAGCCGTTCTCCGACGCGCTGGCCAAGCATCCCAAGCAGTTCAATTCGCTTTACATCAACATGGTGCGCGCGTCGGAAATGTCCGGTTCGTTCGCCAAGATGCTCGACCGCATCGCCAGCTACATGGGGCAGCAGATCGAGACGCGCGCGATGGTGCGCGGAGCGATGATCTATCCGTGCGTGATCTTCGTGATGGCGATCGCCACGACGTTCTTCCTGCTCACGTTCGTGCTGCCCAAGTTCGCGATGGTGTTCAAGGGCAAGGAATCGGTGCTGCCCTGGCCGACGATTTTCCTGATGGGGCTTTCGGATTTCATGGTGCAGTACTGGTATCTGGTGCTGCTGGGCATGGTGGCGATGCTGGCGGGCGGGATCGTGTTCATCCGGACGGAGGTCGGCGCCTTCTGGTGGCACAAGACGCAGCTCACGATGCCGCTGATGAACCGGCTCTTCAAGGCGCTGTACATCAGCCGGTCGCTGCACACGATGGGCGAGCTGGTCAACGCGGGCGTGCCGATGCTCGACACGCTGGCGATCACGGGCGACATCTCCGGCAACAGTCTGTTCCGCCGGCTGTGGCGCGCGGTGTACGCTTCGGTGAAACAGGGCAAGAAGATCAGCCACACGCTGATGAAGGCCCCGCTTTTGCCCAAGAGCGTCACGCAGATGATCGCGGCGGGCGAGGAGTCGGGCAAACTCGGCGAAGTGCTCGACGAAATCAGCGAATACTACGCCAAGCAGCTTCGCGAAACGATCAAGACCGTCACCGGGCTCATCGAGCCGATCATGATCCTGGCGATGGGCACGATCGTCGGCTTCATCGCCATGGCGATCATTCTGCCGATCTTCAAACTGTCGAGTCTGGTCAAATGAGGAGCGGGGCATGCGGAGCGCGGAGTAAAAACCATGACACACACGAAACGACATCCCATGCTGATCCAGGGGACGCGTTCGCTTGTGGCGTCAACGTCTGCGATGCAAGCGTCTTCAATCCGCACCGCCCACTCCCCGCGCCGCAATCGCCACACCGGCTTCACGCTGATTGAAGCGGCGCTCGTGACGATCATCGTCGGCGTCGGCGTGCTGGCGATCGTGCAGGCGGAGCAGTCGTATCACCAGCAGAACAACTTCTCGCAGCACATCGGCACCGCGCTGCTTCTGGCCAACGAGATTCGCGAACTGACGCTGAACATGCCCCAGCATGATCCGATCACGGGCACGGCGACATGGGGCCCGGAGTCCAACGAACATTCCGTCGTCGACTACGACGACCTGGACGATTTTGACGGGACGGACGGACAGGGCGTGACCTTCAGCCCGCCGATCGACGCGATGCGGCAGGAGATTCCGAACATGGCGGGGTGGTCGCAGAAGGTGACGGTGGTGAACGTGCTGCCGAACTACCTCTCGAGCAGCGCGCCGGCGCCCGATGACAGCACCGACGTGGTGCGGATCACCTGTCAGGTGTTCTATCAAAGCCCGCGGGACGAAGCACCGGTGGAGATCACGCGGCTGAGCTGGATCCGGGCGGGGGCGAACTAGAAAAACTTGAAAACGAAACAGATGCCAGAGATTCAAAACATGGAACCCCGGAGGCCTGGGAGCTTCCCGATGACGAGGATTCGAACAACCCATCGCAACCGCGGCATCGTGTCGGTGCTGGCGATGATGTTCATTGTCATCTTCAGCGCGCTGGCCGCGGCGATGGCGATCGTCTCGCAAGGCAACCTGCAGACCGCCAACACGTATCAGCACGTCAACCGCTCGCTGGCGGCGGCGGAGACGGGCATGAAGTGGGCTCAGTATCGCGTGGGCGAGATCGCCGCGTCGATCACGACGCCCAAGGGCGAGATCGACGAGGCCCTTGCCGATCAGATCTGGCCCGTCATGCGCGATCAGATCATCACCGACATGGGCAGCGAACTGCACAGTCTCGAAAACTACACGCTCGTCGGCGATCGTCTGACGCTGGGGCGCATCGCGGTGGACGACTCGCCCAACGCGCCGACGTTTCAGATCGTCATCGAGCGCCATCCGCTGGCCGGCGAAGACTACGGGTCCGACTACTATCAGCGGGCGCCGTACAACGTCGGCGGCGGGGCGAACGTGCTCACCGCCAACGGCGAAGCGGTCAGCGCGACCAATCCGATCTCCAGCGTCTGGGTCCGCCTGCGCAGCGTCGGCACGGATACGGGCTACAGCCGCGCGGTGCAGATGGACTTCCGCCTCGACAAGAAGATCCGCTTCGCCATCTTGAGCCGAAACCGCGTCATGATCGGACGCAACGTCGTCATCAAGGGGTCGATCGGCTCGCGCTTCACGCAGGTGAATCTCAAGAACGGGCATCCGGTGCAGATGCGCGACAACTTCAACGGGCTCGATCCGCAGCTTGATCAGTGGCTCGACGCGCTGGACACCTACCTGGCGGCGCACGACGGCAACGGCGACAACCGCATCAATCTCGCCAGCGACAGCGAGTCGTCGGCGCTCGACGACGCGGCGTCGTACGACGCCAACAAGGACGGATTCGTCGATGCGTACGACATGTTCCTGCTCAAGTACGACACGAACAAGGACGGGAAGCTCTCGGCTTCGGAGTTCACCAACTCGGGGGGCCAGATGGTGGACACGCAGCTTTGGCAGCTCATCAATGAAGTGAAATACCCCGCGGGCACGCAGTTCGACTGGACGAACAACCGCGTGCTGCTGCCGGGGCATTCGGACTGGACCGATGTGGGCAACGACTTCACGTCGATCGACAACGATGACAACTACGCCAAGATCGCCGGCCAGATCATTCTCTCGGCCTCCAAGTCGGCGTGGGAGGCGGGTGCGGCGGGCGGGGAGTATCAGAAATATCTGGAAGGCCCGATCAAGCCGGACCCGAATGATCCGTCGCTGACGTTCGACGCCAGCGACAGCGATCTGTCGAGCTTCGACGCGTCGGACATCGACGTGTCGCAGTATCAGAACAAGGCGACGGGGAGTTTCGCGACGCAGGTGTCGGCGGCGGTGTCGTCGGGCTCGGGCACGCCGCAGTACATCGCCCCCAGCGCCGCGACGATCGAAGCGGTGCCCTACAACTCGCCGCACCCGTATGACTATTACAAGCGGCCGGTCTACAAGAATTACACGTTCACGAACGTGACGATTCCGATGGGGACCAACGCGCTGTTCGTCAACTGCAAGTTCAAGGGCGTGACGTTCGTGCAGACCGAAGCGCACAACAGCGACCCGAACTTCAACTACGCCGGGACGCAGAACGCCGACGGCACGCAGGCCTACGAGAACGTCGTCGTGAACGTCAACGGCACGAACGTGACGGACACGAAGCCGTACGGCAACAATGTGCGCTTTGACGGATGCACGTTCGAGGGCATGGTCGCCTCGACCTCGCCAGAGGCGTTCACGCATGTGCGCAACAAGCTTCAGTTCACGGGCGCGACGGCGTTCAATCTCAACGCGGACGACATTTCGGCGTCGGACAAGAAGTTCTACGAGAAGTCGACGATCATGACGCCGCAGATGTCGGTGGACATGGGCTCGTTCGACGATCCGGCCTCGACGAGCCAGTACGTGCATCTGGACGGGACGATCGTGGCGGGCGTGTTCGACATCCGCGGCAACGCCACGCTCGACGGCTCGATCCTGACGACCTACGAACCCAAGGAAGGCGACGGGGCGCTGGCCAACGGCGGCAACCCCGCCATGTTCAACACGACGATCGGCTACTTCGAGTCCTCCGCCGGCGACGGCGAAGCGGAAGTGCCCGACGGCGGGTACGGCAAGATCATCATCCGATACAACCCCCACCGCGTGCTCCCCGACGGGATCAGCGGCCCGATCGAGATGAGCGCGGACGTCGACACGTACCACGAAGGACGCTGACCATGAACACACGCAACAACACTTCGCAATACGTGCGGCGGATGCGTTCCCGGGCGGCGGGTCTGAGCGTGGTCGAACTGCTGGTGTCGCTGGCGATTTCGGCGTGGCTGCTGGCGGCGGTGATGGTGGCGCTCAACGCGTCGTTCTACGCTTACGCCAGCGCGGCCGAGACGGCCAGCACGCAGTCGTCGAGCCGCCTCGTCGTGCAGCGCCTCATGCAGATGATCCGCAACGGCACGCTTCAGGACGCGTACGATCCGAACGACTCGTCCGTCACGCTCGGTTCGCCGTCGTCGCCGCCGGTGCAGTCGGTGGGGATTCAGATGATCGACGGGCAGGGGCGGCTGGTGAAGATCTGGTGGGTCGTCAACGGGTCGTATCACGATGCGGACCTGGGCGACCTGATGTATCAGGAGGATTCGAGCACGGCGGTGCCGATTCTGGAGCGCGTGCGGATTCAGCGGACGGCGCTGGACGATCCGTATTTGTTTTCACTGGCGAGCCGGCAGTCGGGATTCGGACTGCTGATGAGCCGGGCGACGATTGATTTGACGGTGGAGCCGGGCGCGGACGCGACGCTGGCGCTGGAGTCGACGCAGGGGGCGTCGGCGCCGGTGCGGCTGGTGGCGTCGAGCATGCCGCGTCGGAACATGGAATAAGCCGGACGGACTTTGAGCATGCTCGCGACCCCGCAATGGCGGGGTTTTTTTGTGCGCGGTGCGGGCCGGTTATGACGGATATGACGAGAAGGCGAGGCGGTGAAGGCGGATCGCGACGGTTGGCGAAAGAAATTTTTGGCGACTTTATCGGTGAATTGTAGGTTTTGTCTGTTGGGTCGGATCGCCCGGAGCGTCGGGCGCCGACCCATGGCACGGGCACACGACACACGGCAACGAAAGGATCAGCAAATGGGCTGGACACGTCGCATTCTCACCGCGGGACTCATTCTCTCCGCCACCGCGCTCCATGCGCAGGCGGACAAACTGGAGCTGATGGGCACGCTGCGCGACTTCAAGTCGGGCAAAGTGTCGGGCGGGCACCCGGACTTCGAGAACGACGGCAACGGGTCGTACCCGCTCGTGACGGGCATGGTCAAAGCCACGCTCGGCACCGACGGCGCCCCCGTGCTCAACGTCAATCGCGACCGCGACATCCCCTCCGGCTGGCGCGTCAAGAGCCAGGCGAGCTTCGGCCAGTGGTTCAAGAACGTCGACGGCGTCAACAAGTCGATCCCGCATACCATCACCCTCGAAGACAGCAACGGCAACGGCATCTACCGCTACGAGGCGTCGATCCACAACGGCAAGAGCTTCTTCCCCATCGACGGCAAGCTCTACGGCAACGACGGCAACAACCACAACTTCCACTTCACCTACACCATCCACACCAAGTTCACCTACACCGATCCGACCAAGCGCAGCCCGATGACGTTCAACTTCTCGGGCGACGACGATGTGTGGGTGTTCATCAACAAGAAGCTGGCGGTGGACCTGGGCGGCGTGCACCCGGAAAAGAGCACGAGCGTCAACATCGATTCGCTGGCCAGCCAGCTCGGGCTCGAAGTGGGCAAGACGTATGACTTCGACTTTTTCTACTGCGAGCGGCACACGACGCAGTCGAACATGACCATCGAGACGACGATGCAGTTCCTGCCGCCGCTCTACGACTGATCAAAACAACGGCACCGCTCGGCACGTCGCCGGGCAATGGTTCGACCCGGCCGCGGAGGCGACTCCGCGGCCGTTTTTATTTTGACCGGCCGCGCCCCAGGATGCGTTGCGACACATCCGGGGCGATCTCGTCGGGCGTGATACAATGAAAGCTTGATATTCTGCGCGGATGCGTCATCCGTTTTGACCACGGGGACCGTTTTGGATCGACCCGAAAATCAGCCCGAATCATCGGCCCCCGGAATCCCCGGTTCGCCGCCCGTCGCCAATGGCGCTCCGCCGCCGCCGGCGCCGACCTTGCCCCCGGCCGCACCAACGCCGCCGCCCGTCGCGGCGCCCGGCGTGCGCGTCGCCATGCCCGAGCCGTACAACCGGCTTCGGATGTGGAGCAGTCTGATCATCAGCGTGCTCGTCTGTCTGCCCCCGCTGTTTCTGGAACTGGGCGCGACGGATGTGGGCAACAATGCCGAGTCGGTCGTCCTGCTTTCGAGCCGCGAGACGTGGCAGCGCTATGAGCGCGGCGAGGCGATGGCGTTCATGATCCCCTCCGCCAACGGCGAGTATCAGTTGGACCATCCGCCGATGAGCGTCTGGCTCAACATGCTCGCGTGGTACGACCTGGACCCGGCGACGGTCGATTCGGATGTGCTCGTCTGGCGCGCCCGGCTTGTCTCGGCGGCGATCGCCGTCATGACCCTCATCGCCACCTACTGGGCCGGGATGTCCATCGGCGGCATCCGCACCGCGCGCCTGTCCACGATGGCGCTGGGCACCACGCTGCTGTTCATCTACCAGATGCGTTCCGCCGGGCCCGAATCGCATCTGTTGGGTTGGGTCACGCTCTCGATCGCCGCGGGCTTGTGGGCGATGCGCCCGCTCAAGCCGATCAACTGGGTCGGCCGGCGCGTCAGCGGGTGGCTTTTGGCCGGGCTGGCGCTCGGTGCGGCCGTCCTGACGAGTGGATGGTCCGCGCCGTTTTTCGTGTTGCCGCCGCTCGTCGCCGCCATTCTGCTCACGCCGCTGCGCCGGCTGGGCAACTCGATCGGGCTCTTCTTCGCCGTGGTGCTCGGGCTGATCATCGCCACGCCCTGGTACCTGTACGTCTCCGAGCAGATTCCCGAAGCGGCGGCGCAGCTCTTTGGCCGCATCACCGCGCCGGAGGCGCTGTTCCTGCTGACCTGGTCGCATCTGCGCGTCTTGATCATGCTCTCGCCCTGGCAGGTCTGGCTCCTGGGCGCGATGTGTCAGCCGTTCATCCGCGCCGACTCCGTCCGCCGCCGGCAACTGCTCATCGCATGGTTCTGGTTCGTGCTGATCTTCATCGCCTTCTCGATTCCCGCGGCCCGTCATCCGCGCTATCTCGTCCCCCTCCTGCCCGCCGCCGCGCTGATGATCGGACAGCTCTGGAGCTATCACGCCGACCTGGCCTCGCAGCGTCAGCAGGACCCCGGCGTCAATCTCCTGCGCGTCCCGCACTGGTTGATCATGGGCCTCGTCTCCGTCCTCGGCCCGCTGCTGATCGTCTTCGAACCGCAGCTTGTGGAGCGCGGGTACATCGCGCACATCGAGCTGCCCGCCATTCGCTGGCCCGTCGCACTGGGCCTGGGCTCGACGCTGTTCATCCTCGCGCTGCTGGGCACGCGATGGCACTTCAAATGGCGCCCCCGCCTCGCCGCGTACTGCACGACCGCATGGATGCTCGTCGCCTCCTGCACCGTCATCTGGACCTACGCCCACGACCCCGCCGCGCCCAACACGCACCGCGAGGACGCCGAGCACCTGGCCGCCATGGCCGCCGATCACCAGGTCGTCTACCTCCAGCGCACCGAGCGAGAGCCCGCCCCCGATGAGCCGTTCCTCTTCTACGCCGGCCGAACCATTCAGCCCGTCAAACCCGACCAGCTCCCCGACCTGATCCGCTCCGGCAAACAGGTCTTCGTCATGGCGCACAACGACCCGCAGACCAACGAGCTGATGCAGACCGCCGGCTTCGAACTCGAATTCGAATTCACCACCGACAACACCCCCTGCCGCGTGTATCGCACGATGGAACGCTGACCGGCGCGTGATCAACCCGGGCCGAGGGCGGCCCGGCTCGGACTTGTCCGAGTCCATGAACGACACGCGTCATGCGACTACCTCATGCGGCCCCGTCGAGGCGGGAGATTGAGATGCCCCCGCGGCGAGCGGGGTTTGCGGCCTTTTTGTTTTTGCATCAGGGTGGTGTCGGAGGGCGGAACGCCCTCTGACGCAAGTCATCCGATCTTACAAATCGCCCGATACCCGACAGCCGCCCGACCCGCACTTGGCGCGGCTTCATTGGTCCTGTTGATCCTTCGGAAGCCACGGCTGCTTGGGCACGCGCTCGGGATGATCCACCGCCCAATCCGGCTTGGGAAAGTCCCGCAGCGGGCTGTAGCGCTTGTACGTCTCGAAAATGTTCGGATCATCACCGAGGCGCGGATCGTCGGTCTTTTTCAGATAATCCATGAGCTGGGCCGACAACTTCTCGCGCGCCGCCCGTGCATCCGGATCGGTCGCGAGGTTGTGCAGACAGCCGGGGTCTTTTTCGATGTCGTACAGTTCCTCGCCCGGCCGCTTGTCGACGGACAGATGCAGGAACCTGGCAATGTCCGGCTCGTTCTGCCGCGCGATCATTTCGTCGAGCGTCGGATTCCCGTCGATGTCCGTGTACCCCGATGACTCGGGCTTGAGCTGGCCGTTCTTGTCGATCTGCCGCGGCGCCCCGGCGGGCCAGCGCTCGGGGGTGAAGTTGCGGATGTAAAGATACTTGTCCGTCCGCACGCCGCGCGATGGATAGCCCAAGGAATGCCAGCGCGAAGACGAATGGCGCTCGCGCCCGAAGTACGCCGCGTCGTTGGCGGGGTCGACCTGGCCTTGCTTGTCGCTGGTGAGCACGTTCATGAGACTGTGCCCGACGATCGGATACTGCGTCGGACCGGCGACGCCCGCCGCGTCGAGAATCGTCGCCGTCAGATCCACGAACTGCACCAGGTCGTCCGCCGTCCGCCCGCCCGGCACGCGCTTGGGCCACGCGATCGCCAATGGCTCGTGCACGCCGTATTCGTAGATGTTCGCCTTGGCGCGCGGGAAGGACATGCCGTTGTCGCTGGTGACGATGACGAGCGTGTTGTCCAGTTCGCCCGCCTGCTCGAGCATCGCCAGAATCTTCACCAGATGCTGATCGAACCAGTCGATCTCCACGCAGTAATCGAGAATGTCCCCGCGCACCGTCGGCGTGTCCTGCAAAAACGGCGGCACATCGACCTCCTCCAGTTTCCTCCCCGCCTTCTTCCAACTGTCCCGCTCAAAACCCCGGTGCGGCTCGTGCGCGCCGTACCAGAAACAGAACGGCTGATCCTTGGGCTTCTTCGACAAAAATTCCGCGAAGTTCGCCGCGTAATCCTCCTTCGCGATCCCAGAATACGGCGGCTGATCCTTGTGACCCTCAAACGCCGGCCCCGCCGGATTGCGCGTCCGGCCGCTGACCTTCCAATTCCCCGGCGCCCAACCCTTCCCCGTATACCCCACGAAATACCCCGCTTTTTCCAGCAAATCCGCAAATGTCACATACTTCGTCGAAAACGAACTGGCGTGCGTCCCCGCCTCCTCGATCTGCCAGATCTGCCGCCCCGTCAACAGCGCCGCCCGCGTCGGACTGCACCCCGGCGACGGCGCGAACGCATTGCGGAACAACACCCCCCGCTTCGCCACCGAATCAAACCCCGGCGTGCTCACCGACCGACACCCGCTGATCGACGTGTGCAGCCACGACTGATCATCGCTGATCGCAATGAGAATATTCGGCCGATCCGACGCCCTCGCGCGACCCGCCACAATCCACATCAGCGCGACCGCCCAAATCCATGTCCATCGCATCATGTGCCGCATCCTCGTTCGAAGTGTCCACCCATTCAAACGCGCCGCGCCGCTCATCTATTTCACTTCGTCATCCCCCCGACCTGCCCCAGTGGCTTGAGGTGCGCCATGTCCCGCGCCGCCGGGCGCAGATCGACAAGCTGGCGCTTGGGCGCGGGATGGCGCTCGCTGAGCCACTGACCGATCGCCGTGCGTAATGCCCACAGCGCGACCGGATCGAGCGTGTCATAGTTCACCGTCCCCGCATCCTCATCGGACGTCGCCGAAAAACTCGCCGCTAATTTCAACCGCTCGCGCACCGCTTCGCCGACCGCCCAGCGCGGCACGCCCGTCTGCTGCATGAGCATCGTCAGGTACTCGACATCCTGCTCGCCCCGCCGATAGCTCTTGAGCCGAATGCTCGCGACGGGCCCGTCGATGCCGACCTTCTCACCGGGGTAGAACAGCGACAGCGCATCGTCCTTGTCCCACGATCCCTTGTTCCCGATGACCTGCCACGGCAGCACCCCGTCGCCGCCGCGCGTCCAGGTATCAATGCACCAGCCCGCCGGCTGCACATTCGCCTTCTCCAGAGCGTTCGACGAACCATAGTTGAGCACCACTTCGCCGTTGGCATTTTTGCGATCGATCACTTCGCGTTCGTAGCGTCGGAATCCGCCGCCGATCACGCCGATGTCCAGCACGCCGTCGAGCAGATCGCGCTGCCACTGCGGCCGGGAAATGTCGCAGCGGAACGCCAGCTTCGCATTCCCGCGCACCGGGTCCGCCGCTTCGTGAAACGCCCGGCCGTACCACCGCAAGGCCCAGAAGTCCTGCGTATGCGCCGGCTCGTCGAAGATCCATGGCGCCGAGCACCGCGTCCAGTTCGGGTCCTTGTAGTACACCTTGCCGTTGAGATAGAACTCCAGCAGCGTGTGATCGTAGCCGCGCTCCGCCATGTGCGCCGCGAAGGCGCGCGTCGCCGCCACGAACTGCTGACGGTACGTCGGGGCCAGCGCGTCTTCGATCCAGTACCCGCCCTTGAACGCCGGGTCGATGGCGATCGGCCAATTCTCATTGAGCGGCAGGTAAAACACATCGACCGGCACGCCCTTGCGCGGCAGATCATCGAACGCCGACCCGTCGAGCAGCGCCCCGAACCGCGCATCGAACGGCGAAAGGTCGAACGTCTTCCCGTCCCACTTCCCGATCGGCATCGACACGCTCCCGTTCCAACCATACGGCAGCCGATTCAGACACGTCCGATTGCGATGCGCCATCCGGTAATACGCAACCTCCCGCGGCGGATCGGGCAAACCGTAACAATTCAACTCCGGCACGAACGAGAGCACATCCGGCAGCGTGAAGTCATAAACATGCAGCTCCACCGCGATCTGAAGCGTCTCGCTCCCCGCCGTCAGCGTCAGCTTGCCATGATGCACCCCCGCCGCCGCGCCGTGCGGAACATACACATCCGCCAACACCGCCGCCGAGCGCTGCCCGTCGATCTTCTCGTCCGTCGCCGGGATGCTCACCGCGCCTTTGAGCGGGATCATCGGATCAGGCATCGGCCCGCGCTTCGTGCTCACGTTGCGCAAGCGAAACAACTCCGCCGTCGGCGCGTCATTCCCCGCCTCGTCAAACGCAAGCTGCGCCGCGACGCCGTCCGTCTTGCCGGTGAGCACGATCTGAAACGCCGCGAATTCGTTCCGCGCCGCGTAGAGCCGCACCAGCTTGTCCGCCGCGGACCAGAGATGATTCGCCGCCAAATACGACGCCTCATGATGCGGGACCATCTCGCCCGTGATCGGCTGCACCTTGTCGAGCCCATCGATCACCGCGACTTCGACCCCGCCGATCTTCGGCAGCGGCGCGACCTTCTCAAATGGATTCGGCCCATCCGTCGGCAGTTCGACCGCCTTCCGGTCCGACAGTTTCACCTTCGCCGTCGTCACCGGCCCGACATTGCCCGCCGCGTCGATCGCCCGCACGCCGACCGTTACCATCGCCCCGCCCGTCAGATTCATGTCGCGCAGACGCATCGAAACCGTCTCGCCCGCGCGCCCCGCCATCGGTATCAAATACCGCGGCACGACCATCGCGCGCTCCCATTCAAATGCCCCGTCCTTCGACACGCGCACCTCAAACCCCAGCGTCCCCGCCGGGCCTTTATCCCCCGGCGTGACCCAACGCACCCGCGCCTCGCCCGCCGGGAGTTCGTCGACATTCGATTCAATCTTCTCGATCGCGCCCGGCGCTTCGCCGTCCGCTTCGCCCAGTTCGATCGTGAAATACGGCGATCGCCTCCGGTTCGAATCCTTGCTCCCGATGAACCGGTTCGGAAAACCGTGATGCGTCACCTTGTCCCCGTTCCGCTCGTACTCCGACCCGACGTCGTCGAACACCACGAACCCGTAACTGATCCCCGCCACGCGCGCCGCCACGACGCGCGGGTCCACCGCGATCACCTGCCAGCCGTCCTTATCCGGCCCGGTGGCGTCCGCGAACGCCCAGATCGTGTTCCCCATCCCGTTCATCACCGCCGTCATGTCACTCCCCGGATACGCCCACGGCTTCTCCCCGAGCCGCGCCGCCGCGAAGCATGTGCTGCCCGGTTGCTTCTCGTAACTCGTCGCCGTCCCCTCGACCCATTCGCTCGCCAATGTCGACACCGTCACCCGCCGCTGCACATCCTTCGACTCGCAGTGCACATGCAGCGCCGCCGCCCGAATGACCCGCCCCCGCAGCGGTCCCGGGTCCAGATCGACAATGCTCAGTTCCTGAAAGCTTTTCGTCTTGAGTTTGGGCGCCCCGCCGAGGTTCATCTCCGCCTCGCGCCCGACCGACGAGACCCAGGTATCCCGACTGACCTCCACGCGCATCGGCCCATCCGCCCCGACCGCAACACCACTCGCCAAAACCCCCGCCGCCGCAACCCGCATCCAGTACCGCATGGGCCACCTCCTGATGCACGCAGATTACCACCCGCAACTCCCCGCGCCGATCCACTGTTTCCCACCACGCCGCAAACCCGGGCCGAGGGCGGCCCGGCTCGGACTTGCCCGCGCGGAGGGGCGACACTCGAGTCGGAGCCGGCGTGCTTGTCGTGAGCGTGTCGAACGGCCCTCACGCCGGGCTTTTCTGGGCGGCGCCGGGGTGAAGAAGTGGGCGATTGAAAAACCCATTTGCGCTGCTTCTCCCGCCTTTTGCCGCCTTGTGGGGCGAATCTCAAAAAAACAGTTGTATCGTCGCGGAATATGATGTAGGTTCTTGTAACAATCGCAGTTACGAGGCGTCCCCTTTGGCTGCGCCGCGCCGGTGGTGTTGCCGGGCGACGAGCCTTCAATCATCACGTCATCGTCGTGCGTCACCCTCGAAGGAGAAAACGAGTGCTTTATTGTCTGACCGCATCGAACGCCCGCCGTCATCGAACATCCTTCGCCGCGACGGCGCGCCGTGGGGTGCGTCCGCTGATATTCTTCATCGTGACGGTCGCCGCCGCGGCCTCGCCTCGGGCGACCCAAGCGGATGTCATCGACCTCAATGTCACGCTCGGCCCCGAGTCGACGCACTACACGCCCCATGCCCCCGACCCGGGCGTCTCCAGCGCGATGGTCGCCGCGTCGTCCTTTGACGCCTTATCCGCCCACTTCGCCGACCTGGGCGACACGACCGTCAACGTCCATTTCAACACACCCATCACCGCCGACTTCACCGGCGTCGGCGAGTTCACCATCATCTACGACATCGGTCTGAGCTATAACGTGTCCGGCGCTTTGAACAACAGCGCCCTGTCCGCTTCGTTCCTCAACTTCGTCGGCGACGCCCTGCCCGCGCCCGCCACGCATGATGTCATGCTCGGCGGCCCCGGCTCGACGCAGGTTCGGCTCATTCAGAAGTACGTCCTCGCCGCCGGCACACATTTTTCATTCGATGCCCTGACTCTGTCCTTTGTCGCTCCCGCGAGTTTCATGACCAATTTCCCCGCCGACGGACTCTCGCCCAACATCTACATCACCGGTGCCGAGTACGGCCTGGCCGACCCGATGCAGTTCGTGCACATCACGACCATCCCCGAACCCGCATCAATCTGCATGCTGGGCCTCGGTGCCCTCGTTTTCGTCCGCCGGCGCCGTTGATTCAGCGATTGATCAACCGTCGCCGCCATCGGCGCGCCGTTCATGACATGAACTCAAACGGTGTGGTGCTCTGCGAAATTCAGGTGTCGCAGGTCCGGATCGGCATCGCTAATCGTCCCGCAACAGCACATGAACATTCTGCGGATTGGCGACCTTCCGGGTCACCTGATAGCCGCGGAACCAATCGATCTGAACCGCGGTGATATCGTCGAGTGAGTAAAGTGTTGACTGATCGATTGGATGCATTTGGGAATCAAAAAGAGTCACGCTGTAATTGATGCGCCCTGCATGAATCCGCTCAAAGGCAAGTCGCTCTTCGCGGGCATTGCGTGCGCCGGACGTCGCGACGATCAGGCGGGCGATCTGAACATCATCATAAAACTACACCGCCACCAGAAGGGTGAGGGCGCAACCAATCGCCAAACCGCACCAGGTTCGTCGACGCTTCATATCCCATGGTATGTCTACACCCGGGCCGAGGGCGGCCCGGCTCGGACTTGCTCAAGGAAACGAGCGACACTCGATCGGCGCGCAATGAAAAACCCGGAGACTGAATCTCCGGGTTTGAGTCAAATTGACTGTTACGAGGCGAGCGTCGACTTAGGCCTTGCGCCGGCGGAGCAGGCCGATCGACATCATTGCGCCGATCATCGCCGCCGTCGTCGGCTCGGGCACGTCCGAAACATCGGCGTTGATCCGCACGCCGTTGGAGACGAACGACGAATTCCAATTGGCGCCGCCGTTGGTCGAGACCTCGAAGCCGTCGAACGTCACACCCGTCGCCGTTGGCGTAACGAGCGGGTTAAAGCTGCTCCAAAGAATACCGCTATCCACGTTCGGGCCGGTCAGCACGAACCAGTAGGACGTATTGGCCAGCAGTGTGAAGCCGCCGGCAATGGTGAACGTGCGGATCGCTGCCGGGTCGCTGTCGGGAATGCTCACGGGCGTGAATGCGGCAAGCGGCGCTCCCGGTGCCCCGGACACGCTCGAAAAGATGCCGCCGGTGACGTCGCCGCCGACGTTGGGTGACTGCCCGGCCGCGGTGTTGCTCGAAATGAGCGCTTCAAGGGACGTGAACGCCAGCGCCGAGCCGCCCGTGGTCAGGCCCACCGCCTTCAAAACCGTCGACTGTCCATCGACGCCGATCTGTGTTCCACTGGCTTCCGTTCCCGGCAGGTTGCTGAGGATCACCACCGCCCGAGCCGACGCACTTCCCATCGCCAGCGCGATCGCCGCGATGACCATGAATACCGACGATTTGATTGACGACATCGATCATTCCCTTTCTGATTTGAACATGCGCGCAGGTCGCCCGACCTGGCCAACCGCGCCACGACAGCGCCGCTCCACACAAGCGGCGCGCAGCAAATTAACGACGCCAGATCGTGCAATCACCGTGCCGAAAAACCACCGATTGCCGGCATCGCCCCGCATCGGCGTCCATGGCGCAATGGATCATTGCCCCTGCAACGACTTAGATAGGCAACTTTTTTTCTTATCCCGCCCCGCGCTTCGAATTTGCAATGCCCGTCGCCCCGAATTCCGTACCATGCTGGCAGCGCCCTCGCCCATTCGCCGGAGCCGAACTGGCACAAAACTCTTCGTGTGGATGAACCGCCTTGTCGCGATGGACGGTCGAATTCCGGGCCGGGGGCGGCCCGGCTCGGACTTGCCCGAGTGGAGTGCGACATTCGACAGGCGCGGGGAGACGGAAGGCGTATGAAAAGCCGGTTTTGACGAGCCGCGACCGTCAGGGAGCGGTCAGCGCAGCGCCGATTGTCTCATGCTTTGACCGCTCCCTCACGGTCGCGGCTCGTCAAACTCCGCCTTCTCGCGCACGTTCTTATCGATCGGAGATTGAGACGTCGATTTCGCCTTCGGGGGTGAGGGTGATGGCGTAGCGCTTGCCGGTGGGGAGTTTGGTGTCGGGGGTGAGGAGTTTGGTGGCGTCGCCTTGTTTGAGTTCGATGGTATGGACGAGGGTGTCGGCGTTGCCGACGATGAGGGAGACGGTCTGGCCGGGCGGGAGGTCGTCGATCCGGGCGTTACTGGAGGAGCCGGGCGAGGGGGCGAAGGTGACGTTGACGGAGCAGGGCTGGCTGGATTTGTTTTCGAGCGTGACTTCCCATTCGGATTTGCTCTGGCAGGCGACGAGCGACAGGGCCAGGCACGCAAACAGCGCGGCGGGGCGGGCGGCGGGGAACATGGGGGGTGCTCCGTGTGGCGGGGTCCAGTCATTATAAATTCGCCGGCGGCGCGGCGGTGACGAAAAAGCGAGAAGCGAAGGCGGGGATTCGGTCAGATTTCGCACAGCGATGGCGCGACGGGCGCACGGGGAGGACGCCAACGCGCGCCCGGTGCGCGCGGGGCGGGTGTAAGTCGTTGATTTGCGTCGCATGGATGTGTCGCACGGGGCTCGGCGGTGCGCACGGCCGGGCGGGTGCGCGCGGGGCGGCGGAAGTGTGCGCGAAAAGCGGGGAAATCAGAGCGGGAACGGGGGGCGCACGGGGGCGGCGAGAATCGGAATGGGGGTTGCACGGGTGCGCCCGCCTCGCTGAAGCGAGGCGGGCCGGGGATGGGGGTCAGAGGTGGGACTCGACCCATTGCCATTGGGCGCGGAGGCCATCGTCGAGGGCGGTGGCGGGTGCGTAGCCGAGGGTGGTGTGGGAGTGGGTGACGTCGGCGTAGGTGACCTGCACGTCGCCGGTCTGCATGGGACGTCGGGCGATGATGGCTTTGCGGCCGACGACGCGCTCGATGGATTCGATCAGGTGGGCGAGGGTGACGGGGTGATGGGAGCCGAGGTTGAAGATGTCGAATTCGTTGCAGTGAGCGAGGGCGCGGCAGACGCCGTCGACGATGTCGGCGACGTAGGTGTAGTCGCGTTGGGTGGAGCCATCGCCGAAGACGGGGATGGGTTTTCCGGCGGCGATGAGTCGCATGAATTTATGGATGGCCAGGTCCGGTCGCTGGCGGGGGCCGAACACGGTGAAGAACCGGAGGCAGACGACGGGAAGCTGGTAGGCGTGCCAGTAGGTGTAGGCGAGGAGTTCGCCGGCACGTTTGGTCATGGCGTAGGGGGAGATGGGATGATCGACGCGGTCGGTCTCGGCGAAGGCCCCGCCGTCGGGGCGATTGCCGTAGACGCTGGAGCTGGACCCGAAGAGGAACCGGGCGACGCCATGTTTTCGGGCGGCTTCGAGGAGGTTGGCGGTGCCGGTGACGTTCACATCGTTGTAGAGGGCCGGTTGCTCGAGACTGGGGCGGACGCCGGCGAGGGCGGCGAGGTGGATGACGGCTTCGAACTGGCCGTTGGCGAAGGCGGCGTCGACGGCGGCGGCGTCCCGGATATCGGCCTCGATGAGCTCGAATCGGCCGGTCGCGCGGGCGCCTTCGATATTGCGGCGTTTGACGGCCGGGTCGTAGGTGTCGGTGAAACTGTCGAAGCCGACCACGCCATGTCCGTCCGCCAGCAGGCGTTCGGTGAGGTGCGAGCCGATGAACCCGGCGGCGCCGGTCACGAGAATCTGCATATGGAATCGTCCGTCCTGTTAAGCTAAAGTCACTGCCTGATGCCTCCCTCCGCCGATCAATCCGAACAGCATACCGCAAAATCCGCGGTCGAGCTTTCCATTATCGCCCCGGCCCACAACGAGCAGGACAACATCGCCGGGCTCGTCGCCGATGTTCAAACGGCGATGGCGGGCACGGGCATTTCGTTCGAGTTCATCATCGTCAACGACGGCTCGACCGACGCCACGGCCGCGCGTCTGGACGAGCAGCGGGCGATGCATCCGTGGCTGCGCGTCTTCCGCATGCTGCACACGCCGCAAGGCAAAGGCAACGGCCAGTCGGCGGCGTTCTACGCCGGGATCCGCCAGGCCCGCGGATCGCTGATCGCGCTGCTCGATGCGGATCGGCAGAACGACCCGGCGGACATCCCGCTGATGATCGGGCTGATGCGCGAGCATGGGGCGGACATGGTGCAGGGCGATCGCTCGGCCAACCGGGCCGACACGTTTTCCCGCCGGTTTTCGAGCTGGGTCGGCCGCACGTTCCGCGCCACGCTCCTCGGCGACAACATCAAGGACACCGGCTGCTCGCTGCGCGTGTTCAAGCGCGAGCTGGGCCTGCTGCTGCCCTTGCAATACCGCGGCATGCACCGGTTCATTCCGGTGTACAGCCGGCGGCTGGGGTACACGGTCATCGAGATGAGCGTGCGTCATCGCCCGCGCGTCGCCGGGGAGGCGAAGTACGGCATGTGGAACCGCGCCCTGCCGGGGCTGCGCGATCTGTTCGTCGTGCGATGGATGCGCAACCGGCTCCGCCCCGTCGACTGCGAAGAAATCGAATGATCCCCGCCATCGCAAGATCAACCCGTCGTGCCCGCTGGTTCATGCTCGTGGTCGTGACGCTCCTGTCGCTCGTCAGCGTCGCGCATGCCGATGAAATGAAGGGCACCATCAAGGTCAAGCTCAAGGGCGCCGACACGACCGTCAACATCGTGCAGAACCAGGACGGCACGCACAGCTTCGTGCTTCAGACCGGCAATGGCGA
The DNA here is from genome assembly GCA_016125255.1 of Planctomycetota bacterium. NCBI lineage: Bacteria > Pseudomonadati > Planctomycetota > Planctomycetota bacterium. The sequence continues at coordinate 62,116 of WGMD01000014.1, forward strand.
AGAGCGGCTTTCCCCCGAGGATTTCGCACATCGCGTCTTCGACGAGCAGACGAGCCGCGGGTGGTTTCAGAAGCTCTTCAACATCACCTCGCCGATGGGCATTCTCTGGGTGAGCATCGGCATCATCGGACAGCTTCTATTCACCGGGCGGATGATCGTGCAGTGGATCAGCTCGGAAAAGAGCCGAAAATCCGTGGTTCCCCCGGCGTTCTGGTGGATGAGTCTGATCGGCGCGACGATGCTGATGATCTACTTCGTCTGGCGCAAGGACATCGTCGGCGTCGCGGGGCAGGGCACCGGCTGGTTCATCTACGTCCGCAACATCTATTTCATTCATCTCTCGAAAAAGAGCCCGCCCATCACCGAAGACCCCGCCCCGCAGGCGGAGCTGGACGCATGAAAAGACCCACGCTTCAAAAGCGTGGGCTTCTTCAAACCATCGGAACAGGTTTCGTGTCACGCCACGGCGCTGGTCGCGCGCTGGAAGCGGACGCGCTTGAGTTTGTTGGCGCAGTTGAGCGCGGCCACCTTGTAGCACTCGGCGAGCGTGGGGTAGTTGAAGATCGTGGTGAGGAAGTAGTCCAGGCCGCCGCCGAGGGCGAGGACGGCCTGCCCGACGTGGACGAGTTCCGTCGCGCCGGTGCCGATGCAGTGGATGCCCAGAAGCTGGCGCGTGTCGCGGTGGAAGATCATCTTGAACATGCCCGTGTCGTCGCCGAGGATCTGACCGCGTGCGATTTCACGGTAGCGGGCGATGCCGGTTTCGTAGGGGACCTTCTTCTCGGTCAGCTCCTGCTCGGTCGCGCCGACCATGGAGATTTCGGGAATGGCGTAGATGCCGAAGGGGAAGTGCTCGCTCATCTTCGTCGCCGGGGCGCCGAACATGTGGCAGGCCGCGAGCCGGCCCTGCTCGGCGCTGGTGGCGGCGAGGGAGGGGAAGCCGATCACGTCGCCGGCCGCGAAAATATGCGCCGCCTCCGTGCGGAAATGCTCATCGACCTTGAGCCGGCCGCGCGGGTCGGCCTTGAGTCCCGCCGCCTCGACGTTCAGAAGATCGCTGCATCCCTGCCGGCCCGCCGAGTAGAGCACCACGTCCGCGACGATGTGCTTGCCCGACGCCAGTTCGATCATGCCCTGCGGCTCCGGGTTGTAGACGATGTCCAGCGAGTCCACCGCTTCGCCGAGCCGGAAGGTGATCTCGGCCCGGCGCATCTGGTAGATCAGCTCATCGACGATTTCATGATCGAGGAACTCCAGCGGGCGCGGCCGCTGATCGATCACGGTGACTTCGACGCCCAGCGCGGCGAACATCGTGGCGTACTCGACGCCGATCACGCCCGCGCCGACGACCGCCATCGTCTGAGGCAGTCGATCGAGACTCAATACGTCATCGGAAGTGATGATGGTCTTGCCGTCGGGTTTGACGCCGCGCGGCTCGGCGGGACGCGTGCCCACCGCCACGAGGAAATTCGCCGAGGTCATCGTCCGCACGCCCTCTTCCGTCACGACCTCGATCGTGTGCGGCCCGGTGAACTGCGCGGCGCCGAAGATCACGGCGATGTTGTTGCGCTGAAGCTGTTGAATCTGAATGTGCGTCTCGCGGTCGATGACGTCCGTCACCCGCGACAGCAGCCGATCGATCGTCGGCCGATTGTGCGGCGAGAAGCCGGTGGCGTTGTCGAGACTCATCGCCCCGGCGTAATTGCGCACCGCTTCGCGGAGCGTCTTGGAGGGGATCGTGCCGGTTTCGAGACACACGCCGCCGACGACGCGCCGCTTCTCGATGAGCGCGACTTTCTTGCCGAGCTTGGCCGCCTGCACCGCGGCGCGCTGACCGGCGGGGCCCGAACCGATGCAGATCAGATCGTAGTCAAAATGTTCGGTGTCGCTCACAGCCGGACCTCCTCGTGCAGTAAGTAGTAACTCCGATCTCATCGGCACAATCGAGCGATGAATGAAGAGGCCGGCGGGGTCCAAATAAAAGGCGGGGGGACTTAAGTCCCCCCGCCTCGGGAAAACAAGGGTGATCGCGGGTTTACTCGTGCAGCGCGGCGGACTGTTCGCCTTCGTGGGGGTTTTTGACTTCCCAGGTGTCGCCGGAGTAGAGGAGCTTCTTGAGGTCGCCTTCGCCGCGGGCGCTGATGGCGGCTTTGACCTGATCTTCGAGCAGGTCCTCGTAGCATTCGTCGGGCTGGGCGTAGAAGACGCCCATCGGCTCGGGGAAGTCGGGGCGCATCAGGCGGCTGAGCAGGAAGGCGTGACGCTCGTCGTTCTCGTCATGGAAGAGCAGATCGTCTTCCTTGATGCCCTTGCCGATCTCGACGATTTCGGGCTTGCCGTCCATGGTCAGACGAATGCCCTTGTTGCGATCCTTGCCGAAGATCAGCGGCTTGCCGTGCTCGAGGCGGACGAGAGCGTCCTCCTTCGTGTCCTTGTCGGTGGCGTACTGGAAGGCAAAGTGATTGAACACGTTGCAGTCCTGATAGATTTCGACGAACGACGTGCCGCGATGAGAGGCGGCGCGCTCCAGCACGTCGCCCAGATTCTTGTCCACATCGATCGCCCGCGCGACGAAGCTCGCCTCCGCGGCGATGGCCAGACTGATCGGGCTGATGGGCATGTCGATCGACCCCATCGGACTGGACTTGGTCTTCTTGCCTTCTTCGGAGGTCGGCGAGTACTGGCCCTTCGTCAGACCGTAGATGCGGTTGTTGAAGAGCATGATGTTGATGTTGACGTTGCGGCGGAGGGCATGGATCAGATGGTTGCCGCCGATGGACAGGCCGTCGCCGTCGCCGGTGACGAGCCAGACGTCCAGTTCGGGGTTGGCGATCTTGACGCCGGTGGCGAAGGCCGGGGCGCGCCCGTGGATGGAGTGCATCCCGTAGGTGTCGACGTAGTAGGGGAAGCGGCTCGAGCAGCCGATGCCGGCGACGAAGACCGTCTTCTCCTTGCGGGCGCCGATCTTGGCGAGCACCTTCTTGACCTGATTGAGAATCGCATAGTCACCGCAGCCGGGGCACCAGCGCACATCCTGATCGGAGGCGAAGTCCTTGGCGGTCAGTACGGTCAGGGCAACATCTTCTTGAGTGGCCATCTGTCTAATTTCCTGCCTTTGGGCGGAAAGAGGTCAGCGATCAGGTGTCAGCGGTCAGCCAGCAATGCGGTCTCTTGTGTTTTCAAAGCTGAATGCTGAAAGCTGACACCTTCTTATCCTGCGCTGTTAAGCGCTCTCGCCCAGGTATTGTTCGATCGCCTGGGCGTTGGGGTCCACGTGGTGTTGGTTGGGCTGCATGAACTCGGCGTCGCCGTATTTGCCTTCGAGCATCAGGTCGATGGCCTCCTCGATTTCCTCGACGAGGAAGGGCTGTCCCTGAATCTTGTTGAGGCCGCGGGCGTCGACGAGGAATTTGCCGCGGATGAGCAGGCGGAGCTGGCCGGTGTTGAGTTCGGGGATGAGCACGCGCTTGTAGCTTGCGAGCACTTCCTTGAGGTTGGCGGGGAAGGGATTGAGGTAGCGCAGATGGGCTGCGGCGACTTTCTTTCCGGCGGCGCGGGCGCGGGCGACGGCGGTCGTGATCGCGCCGTACGTGCCGCCCCACCCGAGCACGAGCAGGTCGCCGGTCGATTCGCCTTCGACGCTCAGCTTGGGCAGACGCTTGGCGAGGCGGGCGACTTTTTCGCGGCGGATATTGGTCATGAGCTGATGGTTCTGCCCGTCGTAGCAGACCGAGCCGGTCACGTTCATCTTCTCAAGCCCGCCGACGCGGTGCTGGAGGTTGGGCGTGCCGGGCTTGGCCCAGGGGCGCGACAGATTCGCATCGCGCTTGTAGGGGCGGAAGACGCCATCGACCCTATCCGATTCGTCGGCGTGACGCACGGGGATCTTCGGCAGCGCATCGGGATTGGGAATGCGCCACGGCTCGGCGCCGTTGGCGATGTAGCCATCGGACAGGATCATCACCGGCGTCATGCACTCGAAGGCCGTGCGCACGGCTTCGAGGGCCATGTCGAAGCAGTCGGCGGGGCTCTTGGGAGCGAAGATGATCACCGGGCAGTCGCCGTTGCGGCCGAACATGGCCTGAAGCAGGTCGGATTGTTCGGTCTTGGTGGGCAGACCCGTCGACGGCCCGCCGCGCTGCACGTCGATGACGATCAAAGGCAGTTCGGTGATGACGGCCAGGCCCATCGCCTCGGCTTTGAGGGCCAGGCCCGGGCCGCTCGTGCCCGTCACGCCCAGTTGACCGGCGTAGCTGACGGCGATCGCCGAGCACACGGCCGCGATCTCGTCCTCGGCCTGAAACGTCTTGACGCCGAAGTGGCGCATCGCCGCCAGGTAGTGAAGGATGTCCGACGCGGGCGTGATCGGATAGGTGCAGTAGATGAGCTGTTTACCGGAGAGTTTGCCGGCGGCGACGAGGCCCATCGCGAGGGCTTCATTGCCGGTGATGCGGCGGTACATGCCCGCTTCGATCGGGGCTTTGTCCACCTGATAGCGGATCGGGAAGATCTCGGCGGTGTCGCCGAAGTCGTAGCCGGCCTTGAGCGCCTTGACGTTCGCCTCGGCGACCTGCGGCATGTTCTTCTTCTTGCCGAAGTAGTCTTCGAGATAGCGCACCGTCACATCCAGCGGGCGGTCGTACAAGTAGTAGACGACGCCCAGCGCGTACATGTTTTTGCAGCGGCCGATGTCCTTGGCGCCCATGCCCGAGGACGCGAGTTCTTCGCTGGTCAGCCGGGTGATCGGGACCTTGTAGAGCTTGTACTTTTGCAGGTACTTCTCGTCGTCGAGGGGGTTGTATCCCTCGGCGTAGCCGGCCTTGCGGAGGTTGGTCTTGTCGAATTCGTCTTCATTGACGACGACGATCCCGCCGCCGCGGACGTCGGAGATATTGGCCTTGAACGCGGCGGGGTTCATGGCGATCAGCGCGTCGACCTGGTCGCCGGGCGTGAAGATTTCCTGCGAGGCGAAGTTGACCTGAAACCCGGAGACGCCGGCGACGGTGCCGGCGGGGGCGCGGATTTCAGCGGGGAAGTCGGGGAGGGTGGCGATGTCGTTGCCGACCATGGCGGAGGTGTCGGTGAATCGCATGCCGGCGAGCTGCATGCCGTCACCGGAGTCGCCGGCGAATCGGACGGTGGCGGAACGGACGGTGAGGACTTGTTTCGATGGGGAAACCATCATGGGCTCCATGCGCGGCGCAGACAGTAGGGGGGAAAATCAGGAGGTCATTATATCCCCGCTCCCCCGTCAGTCACGTTTCACCCAAACTGCATTGCCTCGTGAAATACTACGCGCATCGGGGGAGGGGGGCTACAGAAGGGGATGGGGGTTGGGGGAGGGGGAAGAGCAAAGGCAACACGCGCCGCGCGCGTCATCCCCTTCCCCTCTCCCCCAGCCCCCGTTTTGTAAATGACACAGCCCGACCGGGGAGACCAGTCGGGCTGTGTACGCGGGTGGTAGGGCTGCTTCAGGCAGGGGCGAGCGGTGGGGGTGCTCAGCCGTTGTCCTGCGTGTCGGAGGCGTTGGTGCACATGGAGGCGCCGAGGAGGGCGATGCCCAGGCAGGCGCCGGGTCCGGCGTTGAGGATGCCGGAGGTTGGGGCGAAGAGGGCGTAGAGGACGCCGCCGCTGATGATGCTCCACATACAGATGATTGCGAAGGTCTTCATTCCCAATTCCCCTTGCCGATCGTTGACGAATCGTTTTCCCCGCCGCCGGGCGGCTCACACCTTGAAACTGCGATATAACGGGCCGGGACGCAAATCCCTTTTCGTAATTTTTTCCGGGCTGCTCCGTTAGCACTTATACTGCCGATGTGTTGGCGCGGGGGATGGCCGGTCGCCGATGAGGATTGACGCCATGCAGATGCGCATCCGGACCTTCTTGATCGCTTCATTTTTCGCCGCCGCCGCATCCGCCCAGCCGGCGCCGCCCGCACAACCCGCGCCGCCCAACCCCGACCCCACCATCGACGCCTTCAACGTCGCGCTGCACGAAGCGATCGATGCGCTGCAGAACAACGACCTGGCCGCGGCGATGGATCAGCTCGAAGCGCTTCAGAAAGCCAACCTCGACACCCTCACCCGCCGCCGCGTCAACGTCCTCTACAACCAGCTCAACGGCTCGTACCTCGAAGCGCAAAAACCCTGGCTTGATCGAAAAGTCCTCGACACCGTCGTCCTCGTCGATGACGAACTGTCGCTCGTGCGCGCGATCGCCGCCTGGCCCCGCGATGAGTACTACCCCGTGCTGCTGGACGACGGGTGGTACTCGAAGTTGTTCATCGAGGCGTTCAAGCCCAGACACGTGATGCATCTGACGAGCGGCGTGGTGCGCGACCCGGCGATCGTCGCGCAGGCCATCGTCGAAATCACCACGCGCCACAACCAGCAGATCGACGAAGAGCAGCGGCGCAATCCGCCGATCTATCCCACGCCGCCGGGCCTCGTCGCGATCGACGCCGCCGCGCCGCAGCGCGCCGGGGCGCTGGCGCTGGCGATCGGTCGACGCCAACCCGCCCTGGCCATGACCGTCGGCCACCGCGCCCACGATCAGGTGGCCGAGAAGGTCATCATCGACCTCAACGGCCTGCTCGTGGACACGATGAACAACCTCGGCCTGCTGCGCCTCGATCGCTGGTCCGCCCTCACGCTCGCCGGACCCTTCCCCTACCTCTACACCCCCAGCGAGGAAAAACAGCCCAAGGAAGTCCCCAAACTCGCCGGCCCCCGCGCCAGCGACGACCTGTTCGGACGCGACGCCAACGGCGTCCGCGTCGCCGTCGTCGGCCGGCTCATCGGCGATGTCGCCCAGTCCAATTACATGGCCATGTGCTCCCTCTTCCTCTCCCCCCACGACGCCCTGCTCATCGACGATTACCCCGCGCGGACGAATCAATCGATTTGGAAGGACTATCGACTCGGACCGGCCGAGCAGCTTCTGGCCGGCCGACTCAAAACGCGCCGTCTCGCCGACGATCAGGTCACGGTGTCGACGATTCATACGCTGACCTGGCCCCGCAATCCTTACGACTTGGTGTGGATCAATTCCTCCGGCGGGCCGCAGTGGTGGCACGTCGAAGGCGGCAAGAGCATGGCCGGTGTCGATGACATTCCCATCGGCCGCGCCTGCGTCTTCTACGTCTCGCACTCGTTCTCCGCCGCCGATCCCTACGACCCCGACACGCTCGCCGGCCGCGCCCTGGTCGGCGGGGCGTACTGGTACTTCGGCTCCGTGCATGAGCCGTTCCTCCCCGCCTTCGCCGACCCCAATGCCTTCACGCAGAAGATCCTCGCCGGAACCCCGCTGGCCTTCGCCGCCCGGCGGGAGATGGGCCATCCTCTGTACCTGCCGTGGAAACTCATGTGCATCGGCGATCCGCTTTACTGTCTGCGCCCCGCACCGGCCCAGCGGATCGATGACACGCCCGCCGTCGCCGGACTTGCACCCGAGCCCGAGGCGCCGCTCGACCTTGCCGCCAGCGATGACCTGTCGCCCGGCCAGCTCGCCGCCGCCGCCTTCGACGCCTTCGCGGATCACAACTACCCCCCGCTCCTGAAGCTTCAGCCCTCCGCCATCCAACGCGACCCGATCGCCACCATCGTCTACCGGCAGGCCGCCGCCGGACAGTTCACCAAGGAACTCAACGCCGGCCAGCTCGACGAAGCACGCATCATCCTCACCCGCCTGCTCATCCTCGGCGGCGACAAGCGCGTCCTCACCGACCTGACCAAACGCTGGCTCGCCCAGACCGCCAAGCGCGGCTCCGAACCCGAAGCCCGCACCTACCTCAAAGCCCTCTCCCGCCAACCCCTCCCCATCCCCTCCCGCGAAGCCCTCCAGGACCTCACCCACTGACCCCCCCCACCCCCGATCCCCAGCCCCCGATCCCTGATCCCTTCCCCCTTCCCCCTTCCCCTGCCCCAAGATTTTCCGTGAGATCGCCCCCTTCAAGGAGGTATAAGGATGAGGCGCCACGGCAACAGATCCGCAGCGAACGAGTCAACTCATGGACCAGAAGGCATTTGCGCAGAATCTGATGGCCTGTCAGGATCGGCTCTACGCCTATGCCGCCGCGCTGGTGGGGAACATGACGGCCGTGGACGACATTGTGCAGCAGACCAATCTGATTCTCTGGCGCAAGGCCGACCAGTTCGAGCCGGGCACGGAGTTCGGGGCGTGGGCCTGTCGCGTGGCGTTCTACGAGATTCTCAAGCATCGCCAGCGCCGCAAGCGCGAGAAGCTGCTCTTTGATGACGACCTTCTGAGCATCATGGCCGAGCGCTGCGAGCAGTTCAGCGACGAGGCGACGCAGCGACGTTCCGCCCTGCGCCTGTGCCTCAAGAAGCTCTCGCCCGATCAGCGCGAACTGTTGGAGCGGCGGTACGAGCCGGGCGCGTCGGTGGCGGACATGGCCGGCGAGCTTCATCGCTCCGCCGGCTCGCTCTCGCAGGAGCTTTACCGCATCCGACAGGCCCTGACCGACTGCATCCGCAAGCGTCTTTCGCAGGAGCAGGCCGGATGACGCCATGCACCTTTGAAACCCTGCTCGCCGATCTGATCGACGGCGACCTGGACGCCGACGGACGCGCGGCGCTGACCGATCTGCTCCACCGCGACGCCGACGCCCGCATGGCGTACCTCGACCTGATGTTCACGCACGCACTGGTGCGCCGCGAACTGCAAAGCCGCACCGCCCAAACCCTCGTCCGCGCCGCTGCCCCCACGCCGACGCTGCCCGCCCTGAGCAATGTCGAAGGGAGCCGCGCTTCGCGGCCAAGCGTCTGGTACGCCGCCGCGCTGCTGCTGATCGCCGCCACGATCACGATCGTGTTCCTCCTGCCTTCCACTCCCCACCCCGCAGGCCCTGCTCCTAACTCCCCCGTTTCCTTCGCCGTCCTGACCGACGCAAACAGCGCCCAATGGGCCGATCACGCCCTGATCGAGCCCGGCGCCGCCCTCCCCAGCGGCGCGATGCGCCTTGTCTCCGGTCAGGCGCAGCTCCTTTTCAACAGCGGAGCCGTCGTCACCCTGCGCGGCCCGATCGACCTGGACATCACCGGCCCCGACCGCGCTTTCGTTCACCGCGGACAACTCGTCGCCTTCGCCCCCGACCGCGCGCATGGGTTCACCATCGACGCCCCCGGCAATGTCTCCGTCACCGACCTGGGCACGGAGTTCGGCGTGAGCGTCGACGCCCTCGGACAAGTCCGCACGCATGTCTTCACCGGCCTCGTCCAGGTCGCCGCCGCCGGACAGGTCTACCGGCTCGCCGCCGGTCAGGGCGCGCTGGCGTCTTCCGCCGGCCTGATCGCACGCGAATCGGCCGACCGCGCGCAGTTCTACCCGGGCTCCACGATCGCCGCGGTGCCGCTGGGCGCGCTGTTCGATGATGCGCCCGGCGTCGCGCTCATCGACGCCTTGGCCACCGACAAGCCGACGACCTCGCCGCGTTCGCCCGCGCTGGGCCTCTGGCGCGTGCAGACGGGTCAGATGGATCAGCCCGCGCCGATCGCGCCGGGCGTCGTGTTCGACTTCGCGTCCGTGGGCGGGGGCGAGCTTTCCGCCGGTCCGCCCGCCAATCAGGCCGCCCGCGCCATGAATGGATACGCCATCACCCTGCCGAGCGACGCCCCCGCCGTCCATCACGCCGGCATCGGCATGCACGCCAACGCGTTCATCAGCTTCGATCTGGAAGCGATTCGAGCGGCCGGCCCGGTGACGCCGACGCGCTTTGCGGCGACGGGCGGACTGAACATGAGCAGTACCGACGGATCGATCCACCTCATCGCCCTCGTCTGTGACGCCAGGCGGCCGATCGCCGCATACGTCGACGGGCGACGCGCGGCGATCGAGGAGGCCGGCGGCGTCTGGCGCGTCACGGACGAACTGCCCGAACCGCTGACGCCCGCGCATCGCGAGGCGGCCTTCGATGTGCCGCTCGATGAATCGGCCGCGTACCTCGTACTGGCCTGCACCAGCAACGGACCGATCAACTCGGACCACGGCGTGTTCGCCGAGGCCCGGCTGGTCGTGGATTCAAATTTGCCATCGCATCAGGAATCGAGATGAGACACCCTGTTGAAGGAGACCGGAAATGAACGTGCGTCGTCAACACCAACAACTGTGCATCGCCCTCGCCCTCGCCGCGGCTTCCGCAGCCCCCGCCTCCGCGGCGATCACCACGCTCGTCCCCCTCGGGAATCTGTTCGGCGATTCGATCGCCACGCCCATCGCGACCGCCGTCGCCACCGATCCCTACGGACAGACGCCGCTCGAAACCGAACTGGGCATCGAGCTTTTCTACGACAACAAGGATGTGGCCCACAAGGTCAACCTCGGCGCGCCCCAGACGATCGCGCCGGGCGTCACGTTCAACTATTCCAACGTCGGCGGAGCCAACGCGTACGCGCGCGAAATCTTCAATGATGCGTGGCAACCCGGTTTCCCGCTGAGCACCACCGGGTCCACCGCCGCGACCTCCGCCGGTCCGAAGATCGAAGACGGCATCGGCATGCACGCCAACGGGCTCATCACCTTCAATCTTGATGAACTGCGCGCCGCCGGCGCCCCGGACACCGCGGCTCTGTTCCTGGCGCATCTGGATCAGAACGACGATCAGGCGACCAACGGCGCTTTCCGCGGCACGGTCATCGTGTCCGATGCCAACGGCAACGTCCTGGCCGGCTACATCAACGGGCAAAAGGTCGCGGTGACGCAGACGGCGGGCGTGTGGGCGTTCTCGGGCACGATCCCCGGCGAACTGACCGGGGCCGGGAGCAACGCCAAGGATTTTTCCGTCGGCCTGGCGTCCAACGCCAAGTACCTGACGCTGGCCGTCACCAGCACCGACATCTCCGCCGACCACGCCGCCTGGTCCGGCGCCCGCATCGACTACGCCCCGAAGATCGAACTGGACAATCTCTTTGACGACAGCAACACGACGTCGCTCTGGACCGCGCTGAGCACCGACACGTACAAGGCCAACGCGGAGACCGCCGATCTGGGCGTCGACACAATTCAGCTCGGCAACCTGCACACGGACACGAACGTCAACACGTCGGGCGTGAAGTTCAACTTCACCTCCGCCGGCGCGACGACCAGCGGCACGACCAGCTCCAATGGACCGGCCAACGACTCGATCGGCTCCGATCCCACCAGCCGCCCGCCGCTGCGACTCGACGGCAACGCGACCGGTTTCCCCGCGCAGGCGAACTGGCCCACGACCGAGCTTGAGGAAGGCATCGGCATGCACGCCAACAGCTACCTCACGTTCGACCTGGACGAGATTCGCACCGCCGGCGACCTGGGCAATGCGCAGTTCCGCTTCACCGCGCTGGCGGGCCTCAACGACAGCGCCGTCAGCGCCGGGTCGATCCGCACCGCCCTGCTGCTGTCCGACGCGTCGGGCGTCCTCGCCGGTTACATCAACGGACAGCTTGTGTCGATCATCCAGTCCGGCGGAACATGGAGCTTCAACGGCGTCATCCCGGCGGAAATCAACTCGGGCTCGACGCTCAAGAGCAACCCCTACGATGTGATCATCGGGTCCAACGTGCGATACCTGACGCTGGTCGCCCTCGGCGGCACGAACATCAACTCCGACCACGTCGCCTGGGTCGACGCCCAGCTCACCACGCTCATCCCCGCGCCCGCCGCGCTGCCGGCGGGATTGGCGCTGATGGGCCTTTTGACGATGCGCCGCCGCTAAATGCGCCGTCCGTGGTGCACGCCTTTTCCGCGCTTTTACCTTGATCGAACTGCTCGTCGTCGTGAGCATCATCGCGCTGCTCATCGCGATCCTGCTCCCGTCGCTGACGCGCGCCCGGCAGGTCGCGCAGCAGACCGTGTGCCTGGCCAACATGCGGCAGGTCGGCGTCGGCTACGCGCTCTACGCCAACGCCAACAAGACGCAGCTTCCTTGGGGCTACTGGTACAACAACGTCGCCAACACGCACATCGAATTCGACGACCTGCTCTTTCCCTATCTCGGGCAGCAACTGACGTATCAACAACAGATCGGCACCGACCTGCGATCGGTCATCAGCGGCAAGTCCGTCTTCGAGTGCCCGGCGGACAAACGCGGCATGGGACGCACGTACTCGATGGCGCGCACGGCGGACTTCTCGGTGGGGCAGTCGTACGGCGTGGCGACCAGCTCGTACCTGAGCGCCAATCCGCCCAGCCCCCGCTACATCACCGAACTGCGCCGCCCGGCGGACCTGATGATCCTGCTCGAACGGCCCTCGCAATACAACCGGCTCGGCGATGACAACACGTCCGTCACCGACTCGCCCGACCAGATCACGATCTACGTCCCCTGGCTCCACGATCCGCAGCTCAACTTCCTTTTTGTCGACGGTCACGCCGCGGGCATGTCCCCGACCGACAACATCGGCAACGGGACGACGGCGTTTCCGCGCGGGATGTGGACCCGCGACCCCAATGACTGAGGCGGTTACACTGTCGGCGTGAAACGCTACGGCCCCAAAACGCGCCCCAAACCCAAGCCCCGGCCCCCGGAACCCCCGGAGCAGGACGCTTCCGCCGCGTCAGCCGCCGCCCGGCCGCCGCTGCCGGGGGCGACGGACTGGGACGCCGTCGCGCCGTGGTATGACGAGCTTGTCGGCTTTGAAGGCAGCGAGTATCACCAGCAGGTCGTCCTGCCGGGGATCGCCAAGCTCATCGACCCCAAGCCGGGCCTACGCGTGCTCGATGTCGCCTGCGGGCAGGGCGTTTTGTGTCGACTGTTTGCTTCGCGCGGGGCGAGCATGACAGGGCTCGACGCGTCGCGAAAACTCATTGATTCCGCGCGCCAGCGCGGCCAGGAGACGATCACCTATCTGTGCGGCGATGCGCGCGAGTTGATGAAGGTCCAGTCGCTCGAAGCGGGGTCGTTCGATGCGGTGACGCTGGTGCTGGCGGTGCAGAACATTCACCCGCTGGGACCGCTTTTTGAGGGCATGGCGGCGATGCTCAAGCCGGGCGGGTGCGTGGCGATCGTCATGATGCACCCGGCCTTCCGCGGGCCCAAGTCGACGAGCTGGGGCTGGGTCGATCAGAGCGTGCAGTATCGGCGGGTCGATCGGTATCTGATGTTCCGCAAGGAGCCGATCATCTCGCACCCCGGCAAAAAAGACGGCACGTACACCTGGACCTTCCATCGCCCGATCGAAACGTACATCAACGCGCTGGCCAAGGCGGGTCTCGTCACCGACGCCATGCACGAATGGCCCAGCCACAAAGTCTCCCAGCCCGGCCCCCGCGCCAAGGCGGAAAACACCGCCCGCAAGGAAATCCCCCTGTTTCTGGCCCTGCGGGCGCGCAAGCTGTAATGGCCCGCCGCGCCGGGTATGCAAAATATTTTTTCATTTCGCGCGACCAATCCGACGCTGCGGCGACGACACCTTGGTGAGCCCAGTTCCGGAGCGAGGCCGGCATGTCCAATGAGCAGCACAATGCGTTCGCCCGCCTGTTCGTCTCGTCGCAGCATCGCGTCTACGGCTACATCGCGTCGCTGTTGCCTCAGGCCGACGACGCGGAGGAAGTGTTTCAGCAGACGAGTCTGATTCTCTGGCAGAAGTGGGAGGCGTTCGATCTGTCGCGGGATTTTGTGGCGTGGGCCTGCGGGATCGCGCATTTTGAGGTGATGAATTTCCTGCGTCGCCGCCGGCCGGGGCGCGTCTATCTGTCCGAGTCGGTGATGGAAAAGCTTTCGAGCGATCGCCTGGCCGATGGTCATGAACCCGACCGTCGCGGCGAGGCGTTGTCGGCCTGTCTGGCCAAGCTCTCGGACGATCAGCGGCAGCTCATTGAACGCTGCTACATCCGATCGAATACCATCAATGCGGTTGCGCAGGAAATGGGCCGGACGGCCAACGCCGTGTACATCGCGCTGCGGCGCATCCGGGGGCTGCTGCTCGAGTGCATTCGCCGTCAGATGTCGCGGGAGGGTGCGTGATGGATCAGACGACGCTCCTGCCGCTTATCGAGCGATACTGCGACGGCGACATCAGCCCCGCCGACTGCGACACGCTCGCCGCCCTGCTGTCCGACGACGCCGAGGCCCGCCGGTTGTATCTGGATTACCTTGATCTGCACGGGCGTCTTCAATGGCGCGTGCGCGGCCGGGGGGTTGCGACGCCGGCGGTCACACTTGCCGCGCCGACGCTGAGCCGTGTCGCGCGGCGAAGCGTCGGGTACGCCGCCGCGCTCGTCTTGATCGCCGCGATGATCGCCGTGATCTTCCTGTCCTTCAATCCGAAATCCGCAATCCAAAATCCGCAGTCGCCGGTTTCCGTCGCACTCCTGTCGGACCTGTCCGCCGACGCTCAGTTCGCCGCCGGGCCGGTGTCGCTCGGGGCCGACCTGCCGCCGGGGCGATTCGCGCTGACGCGCGGCAAGGCCCAGATCGCGTTCCGTTCCGGCGCGGTCGTGGACCTGACCGGGCCGTGCGAATTTGAGATGACCGGCCCGAACCGCGGGCGGCTCGATCAGGGTCATCTTGAAGCTTTCGTCCGCCCCGAAGCGCATGGGTTCACGGTTGATGCGCCGCATGGGGTACGCATCATCGACCTGGGCACGCGCTTTCGTGTCGACGCCGATGCGCGGATCGAATCGCGCGTGCAGGTGCTCGAAGGACGCGTCCGCATCGAAGGCGCGTTCGCCGCTCAGGTGCTCAAGGCCGACGACGCGGCGACATGGTCCGACGGCGGCGCCGGGCTCGTCGTCCTGCAGGCGGTCGGGCGTGTGGTGCTCATCGACTTCCGCGGCGATGCGTCGCAGGGCGTCGCCGCCGTCGGCGATGTGAATGTATTCGATCCACCCGGGGCGTTTCGATTTGCCGGCGGGGCGGCGGCGGTGCACATGTTGAATGAACTGATCGACATGACCGGCCGACCCACCGGCATCACCCTCACCGGCGCGTCGACCGGCGGGACGGCCAGCGGTGTCGCCGGCGAATTGTTCACCGACCCCGTCGCCGGTTTCCCGGCCGAGGCGACCGCCGACGGCCTGTTCATCAAGGGCGAACCGGATCGTCACGTGTTGACGCTGCGGCTGACGGGGCTGGACCCGCGGCGGACGTATCACGTGCAGTTCGTCGCCGGCATGCGGAGCGATCTGCCCATTCCGCCGCGCATTTCAATTGCCGACCAGTCCCGATCGATCGACCGCTTCGCCGACGCGGCGGCGCGCGTCATCGACTTTGAGGCCGTGCATCCCGAAGCCGACGGTTCGCTGAATTGCCACATCACGCCGTCGCGCAGCGGCGTCGTATTCATCACCGCCCTGCGACTCCAATATCAGGACGCGCAGGCCCCGCAGGAAAGGAAGACACCATGAGATTCCGCACGTTGGTCCAATCGTTTTTCGTCGCCGCGCTTCTGCCCGCCTTCGCACATGGCGCCACGGTGACGACCGTCGGCTCCGACACCGGCGCGTCCGGTACGAAAGACGCCTGGCGCACCAGCTCCGTCGTGAAACCGCTCGATGGTGACAGCGACAACATTTATGGCTCGGCCGGCTATCTGCTGTTCCGCTTCAACTCCGCCTCCGGCTCCGTCGCCATCAGCACCACCGGCAGCGCCACCGTCAACACGCTCCCGTCCTACCTCACCGCCGGCGCCGTCGGGGCGGACCTGATGTATGGCGCCAAGTCGGCGATCGACAATCCCGCCGGCGGGGCCGACGTCGCCTCCGGCATCGCCTTCCGCAACACCACCGCGTCGAGCGGCGTCGAATTCGCCTTCATGAAAATCACCCTCGCCGCCAATCTCCCCAGCGGCATCCGCCTCGGCGTCCTGACCAACAACTCCGGCGGCACGGACATCCCGCTTTCGATCCGACTCGCGCAGACGACCGGAACCGGCACGGACAGCGTCATGTATTCCGTGCCCAACGAGAATCAGCCCGACTGGTACTTCTTCGACATCACGGGCGGCGTCGGCGGCGATGTGTTCACGCTCTTCACCACCAGCCGCGGCGGCAAGCCGACGATCGGCGGCCTGACCGTCGACCTGATCCCCACGCCCGCCGCGCTCCCCGCCGGGCTGACGCTTCTGGGTCTGACGTCGATGCGTCGCCGCCGCTGAGTCATCCGCTTTCACATGGAGAATTGAAATGTTCACACAACGCCTGACACTCGCCGCGCTGGTCCTCGCCCTGATCGCCCCCGCCGTCCGCGCCGCCGTCGAAACCAATCCGGCGCTCTTCACCGGCGCCAACGCCATCGACCCGAGCTCCAACGGCGAGGATCGCGATTCGGATGCGACGGGCGTGACGAGTCAGGCGACGCTTGAAGCGATGCCGAACTTCGTCGCAGTGCATGATTTCACCAACTTCGCCTCCGGCACGGGCACGACGAACGTCATCGCCTTCGACAGCCCGTCCTATCCCGACATCAAGTTCAACATCGCTCTGACCGGCAACGCCTCCGGCGGCGCGGTCACGGTGACGGCGAACCTCGTGTCCTCGACGAGCAATTCGGTCTACCTGGGCAGCTCGAACCTTTCGTACACGATCGACTTCGGCTCGTACAACCCGACGACGACGGTGTTCACGTCCAATGTCAATGCGGTGGAGGCCGCGGCTTTCATGATCGTCAGTCTCGCCAACGGCAAGAGTCTGACCGCGACGTATTTTGACGATGCCGGCAACACGCTGGCGACCCAGGTCGGCGCCGGCGGGTCCGAATCGGGCGCGGGGCAGGAGGTTTACTTCGGCTACCGCATCACCGCCGGTCAGGCGCCGATCGGCCGCATCGTCATCGGCTCGCCGACCGGCGGTTCGCTCGGCAGCAACACGGGCTTCGACGATCTGGGATTCACGATCGTGCCGACCCCGGCCGCGCTGCCGGCGGGATTGGCGCTGATGGGATTCTTGGCAATGCGACGCGGCAAATGAAGAACGAGGCGGCACATTTCAAGACGCATTTGGCGGCGGGGCTTGCCTCGCGCGGTTCAATGCGCATGCCGCGCGGGGCAAGCCCCGCCACGAAGTGGTCCTGCGGGTTCACGTTGATCGAACTGCTTGTCGTGGTGGCGATCATCGCATTGCTCATCGCGATACTGATTCCCTCGCTCGCGCAGGCGCGCGAGTTGGCGAAGCGCACGCTCTGCGCCGCCAATCAGCGCCAGTTGGCCGTGACGTTCTACACCTATGCCAACGACAGCAAGGGCGTGCTGCCCGACACATGGCCCAACACCGGCGGGCGGAACCATATGCTCTGGGTCTGGAGCCGCAAGGTCACGGACGATCTGTTGCATCGCTACCTCGGCGGGCCGGATATTGCCAAGGTCGACACGCTCGCCGAGGCCCCGCAGATCGGCGAGGCGTTCCGTGTCTTCATGTGTCCGACGCAGGATCAGTATCACGACAACACCTACTTCGCGTTCGGCCCGGGGGTGACGGACCTGACGGACAACACGCGGTGGACCGGCTTCGTGAGTCTGACCAGCAGCGAACTGTCCGCCTCGACCTTCGCCCCAAGCACCAGCGTCCTCAAAGGCAAGGATGTGCGCATCCGAACCCTCGCCGACAAACGCAACGGCCCGCTGTTCACCGAGGCGCTCTATCACACGACCGATTACGACACGACCTACTACGGCGGGCGATGGACGTGGCTCTGGTCGCTGATGCCCTCCACGCAGCAGTCGAGCTATTCCTGGCACATCGGCAATCTCGATACGACCAACGGCTACTCCGTCGCGGGGGCGAATCAGACGGGTCTGGACGGGTCGGTGACGTGGTACAACTTCGGCGACATCGTCGAAGGGGCCGTGTCGCGCACCGATGTGATGAACCGGGCGCAGGTGTACCAGACCTTCGGCGCCACGATGCGCGGCTACTACTGGTACCAACCCGGTCGCAAACGCAACTGACGCGCAAGCCCGCCACGCCGACGCTGAGCCGCGCTTCGCGGCGAAGCGTCTGGTACCTGTGTCTGGTACTCCACCGCCCCGCGTGTTACATTTGAAGCATGTTCAACGCCCCTACGCTTTACGATCGCATCGGCGGGGAAATCGGCCTCGAAAAGATGGTCGACGGGCTTTACGAACGCGTGCTGGCGGACCCGATGCTCGCGCCGTTCTTCAAAGACACGCCGATGGACAAGCAGCGGCGGATGCAGCGTGAGTTCATGGCCGTCGCCCTCGGCGCCGCCGCGCATCACAGCGATACTTCCCTGGCCTGGGCCCACGCCGAGCGGGGCATCACCTTCGAGCACTTCAATCGCTTCTGTCAGCACATGAGCGAATCGCTCAAGGCGATGAACATCGACGACGCCACCGTCCACGAAGTCCTCCAGCACATGGCGCTCTACAAAAACGCCATCATCGGCGAATCGTACTGACGCCGTTTCACAGCCGCCGCCCAACGAGCGGCGCGTCCATACAATGTGAGCATGTCCGATCTGTGGGCCACGCAGCGCACTTCGATGCTCAAGGCGGCCGAGCCGCTGGCGGTTCGCATGCGCCCGCGGTCGATCGACGAGTTCGTCGGCCAGTCGCATTTTCTGGGCGAAGGCAAACTGCTGCGACGGATGCTCGAAGCCGATCGCATAACCAGCGTGATCTTTCACGGCCCGCCCGGCTCCGGCAAGACCACGCTCGCGGAGATCATCGCCAACTCGACGCATCGGCATTTTGAACGCGCCAACGCCGCGACGATCGGCGTCAAGGAAATCCGATTCGTCATCGAAGAAGCGACTCGCCGCCTGACCACCCCCGGAAGCGAGCGGAAGACGATCCTGTTCCTCGATGAAATACACCGCTTCAGCAAGTCGCAGCAGGATGTGCTGCTGGGCGATGTCGAGCGCGGCGTCATCACGCTCATCGGCGCGACCACCGAAAACCCCTTCTTCTCCGTCAACAGCGCCCTCATCAGCCGCTCGCAGGTGTTCAGTTTCGAACCCCTGCCCCCGGAAGCGATCAAGTCGCTGCTCCATCGTGCGATCAGCGATGAAGACCGCGGCTACGGGAAGCTGCCGCTAGAGGTCACCGAGGAAGCGCTCGATCATTGGGCGACGATGTGCGACGGCGACGCCCGCCGGGCGCTGACGGCGCTGGAAATCGCGGTGCTTTCGACGGAGGCGTCAGCGGTCAGCCATCAGCAATCAGCCAACCAGAAACAGGAAACCCCAAACAAGCAACACCTCCTCATCGACCTTCCGATCGCGCAGGAGTCGATCCAACGCAAGGCGATTCAGTATGATCCGACCGGCGATGCGCACTATGACGCGATCAGTGCGTTCATCAAATCCATGCGCGGGTCGGACCCGGACGCGACGGCCTACTGGCTGGCCCGCATGATCGTCGCCGGGGAGGACCCCTTGTTCATCGCCCGGCGGATCGCCATTCTCGCCAGCGAAGACGTGGGCAACGCCGACCCGCGCGCGATGCAGCTTGCGGCGGCGGCGTACACGATCACCGAGCGCGTCGGCCTGCCCGAGTGCCAGCTCACGCTCGCGCAGGCGGCGATCTACATGGCCTGCGCCCCCAAGTCCAACGCCAGCGCGACGGCGATCTGGAACGCGGTGTCGGATGTGAAAAACCAGCGGACGATCCCCGTGCCCAAACACCTGCGCGACGCCCATTACGCCGGTGCAAAAAAGCTGGGGCATACGGGGTATCAGTATGCTCATGACAGCGAGAAGGGGTACGTCGAGCAGGACTATCTGGGCGTGGAGAAGAAGTATTACGAACCGACGGATCGGGGGTACGAGAAGCACATCCGCCAGTATCTGCAATGGATCGGCGCGATGAACCCCTCGGGCGGGCCCGCGTCTGAATAACCGGCCGGTCGATTATTGCGGACCGGGCGCGAAGATGGACGAAGTAAGAGGATGGTGCGCGTGGGAAGGGACGGGCGCGTGCCGGAGGCGCGATGGGCATGTCGCAACCAGGATCGGACGCCAAGAAGAACCTGCGCACGCGGATGCGGCAGGCCCTGAAGCGGGTCGATCCGGGACTGCTTCATTCGCGGTCGGTGGCGGCGGCGGAGCGGCTGGTGCGGACCGACGAGTTCCGGCGTGCGACGACGATCATGATGTTCCTCTCGCTGCCGGGCGAGGTCGATACGCGAGCCATCGGGCTTCGCGCCTGGCAGGAGCAGAAGGTCGTGACCGTGCCGCTGGTCGGGCATGAGCAAAAGCACATGATCCCCGTCGTGCTGCGGAGCTTCGACGAGCCGATGGACGAGGATCGCTACGGCGTCCGCACGCCGACGACCGGCGAGCCGATGCCCATCGAACTCATCGACCTCGTGGTGCTGCCGGGTTTGGGTTTCGACACGCTGGGTCATCGCATCGGGCGCGGCGGCGGATTCTACGATCGGTTTCTGGCCCGGCCCGAGTTTCGCGGGATCGCCTGCGGGATCGCGATGGATGTGCAGGTCGTCGAAGCGGTGCCGCTCAACGGGCACGATCGGCAGGTGGACATGCTTGTGACGGAAACGCGCGTGATGCGGTTTAAACATTCGCCGGTTTGACGCCGGTATAATGAAGCGGTTCGGACGGCATGTCCGAATCCTCACCACAGAAGATGGAGCTTCTCGTCATGGTGCTTTCAAGCCAGGCCCAGCAGCGCGGCCGGACAACTTATACCAGCCCCTATCGCCGCAAGCGCAAGCAGCGCGCCCGGCGGTGGATCGGGTCGATCCTCGTTCTGGCCGTCGTCGGCTATCTGGCGTGGTCATGGATGCGCCCGCGCGGCGAGTCCTCGACCGGCCCGGCGGACGTGCGCGCCGATTCGGGCGCGGTCAAACCCGCCGGCACCGCATCGACGACGCTGCACAATGCCGATGTGCATCTGAGCTATTCCGCCGCGAAGGGGCTCGACGCCAAGCCCGATGCGAAACCGGGGCCGACGACAGCTCTGGGCGAGCGTGCGGTCAAGGCCGAGTTGCCGCCCGGCGCGACCACTGAGCCCGCCAAGCCGACGCCTCCGGCGACGAACCCGCAGACCGCCGGTGCGTCCAATGCGCCGACGCAGCCGACGCCCGTGGCGACATCGCTCGATCCGGAAGTCGCGCGGACGATCGACGCCGGTCGTCAGATGATCAACTCCGGTCAGCGCGTCAAAGGCCGGGAGCTGCTCAATAACGCCCTGCATATGCCGCTCCGCCCCGATGACGCCAAGGCGCTGCGCGATCTGCTCAGTGGGCTCAATCAGGACATGGTCTTCTCGCCCAAGGTCGAGCCGGGCGATCCGTATGCGGATACTTATGTGGTGCAGGCCGGGGACGTGCTGGCGAACATCGCCAAGAACTATCATGTGCCCTGGCAGTTCATCTCGCACATCAACGGCGATCTGGAGCCCCGCAAACTCCGCGTAGGCATGCGGCTCAAGGTCGTGAAAGGTCCCTTCCACGTCGTTGTCGACAAGAGCGACTTCCGACTCGACGCCTACCTCGGCCAGCCGGGCAAGGGCGGGCTGTTCGTCCGCAGCTTCCGCGTCGGGCTCGGCGAATTCGACGCCACGCCCGTCGGCGAGTTCGTCGTCAAGCGACACTCCAAGCTCGAAAACCCCGAGTGGACCAATCCGCGCACCGGCGAACGATTCGTCGGCGACAATCCCAAAAACCCGCTCGGCGAATACTGGGTCGGCCTCCGCGGCGCCGACGCCACGACCGAAGACCTCAAGGGCTACGGCATCCACGGCACCATCGAACCGCAAAGCATCGGCACCCAGTCGTCGATGGGCTGCATCCGCATGCTCGACGACGACATCAAGCTCGTGTACTCCATGCTCAGCGAGGAAGAAAGCCGCGTGGTGGTCGTCAGATGATCGCTGCCGGCCGCGATGCGGCACGAATGACCAATTCCCAATGACCAAGGAAATGTTCAAATGATCACCGGCGCATTGGTCATTTGAACATTTCCTTGGTCATTGGTGCTTGAACATTGGTCATTTCCGCTCGCAACCCCGGCAATCTTTCATCTGTAAGTATGAGTAGTGCACCATGAAAACCGCCCGCTGGTTCCGCGCTTTGATCGTCACGCTGGCCGTCAGCGCCGGCGCTTTCGCCGACCCGCCCACGCCGCCGGCGCAGCCCGCCGAGGGCCCCGGCGGAAGCGCGGCTTCGCATCAGAAGGTCGTCAGCTCGCAACATGGCGAAGGCGGGACCGCGTACTGGCTTTACGAGCCCGACGACCCCAAGCCCGCGACGGCGCCGGTGATCGTATTCAATCACGGCTGGGGCGCGACGCGCCCCGGGCCCTACGGGGCTTGGATCGATCATCTGGTCAAACGCGGCAACATCGTGATCTATCCGGCGTATCAGGAAGGACTGACCACGCTGCCCGCTCAGTTCACACCCAACGCCGTCGCCGCGATCAAGGAGGCGCTGCGCCAACTCGACACGGAGCCGGGGCATGTCAAACCGGACCTGACGAAGTTCGCCATCGTCGGCCATTCGATGGGCGGCATTCTGGCGGCCAATCTCGCCGCCGTGGCGTCGACGGTCGGACTGCCGACCCCGCGGGCGATCATGAGCATCGAGCCGGGCAAGACATGGGGCCTGCCGCCGCCCATGGCGGTCGTGCTCGACGATCTTTCAGCCATCGATGCCGGCACGCTGATGCTCGCCGTCATCGGCGATCGTGACAGGGTGGTCTTCGACGTCGACGCCAAGCGGATCATCAAGGAATCGACAGCCGTTCCCGCCGCGAACAAGAACCTCGTGCGGCTCGTCAGCGATGATCACGGCAAGCCGGCGCTTGATGCGTCGCACCTGGCGCCGGTCGCGATCAGCTCCGGGGGCGAATCGCGCCGCCCGATCCTTAAGCGCGGGTCCAACACCGGCGGGATCATCAGCGTCGATGCGCTGGACTACTTCGGCACGTGGAAACTCCTTGACGCCCTGACCGATGCGGCGTTCTACGGCACGCATCGCAACATCGCCCTCGGCAACACGCCTGAACAGCGCGACATGGGCGCCTGGAGCGACGGCACGCCGGTTAAACGAATGGAAATAGTGACGGATCCGTGACGTTCGCCGTCCAGCGGCGGGGCGTCGCCCCGCCGCTTTTTCACGATCAACTTTGACTCAATCGCTTCTTCGGCGCGTCGAACAACATCTCGTGCGTCTCGCGCAGTTCGTCGGCGATGCGGTCGGCGAAGGGCGAAGCGGCGACGGCGGTGCTGATGTCCAGGTGGTCCAGCGCCGCGGCGGTCAGGCCGGGGAACCAATGGCCGCCGTTGCCCAGCAGGTTGTAGCGCATGCGCCCGTATTCGGTCATGTCATACGCCTTCGCCAGCATCCGGAGCCAGAGAATGATGCGAAGATTCATGTGCCCCGGCGACTCCTCCCAGCGGGGCAGCCCCTCCGTGAATCGATCCGCGTAGTCGGCCCCGACCGCTTCGACCATCGCTTCACGCAACCGCTTCTCGATCGGCGGCAGCAGGTCATCGATCTTCTCGATCAGCGGCAGCGAAGTCAGTTGCAGATCGAAGTCGCTCGGGCACGCGGCGCCGAGACTGAGCGTGTGCACCTCCGGCCGGCGCAGACAGAAAAGGCAGTTGAACACCAGGGGATGCAGCGGGGCGCACAGATCGAAAAGCTTCTGCGGCGGGCGGTAGAGCATGCCGCCCTTGTCGGCCGGACTGATGATGAACACGCCCATATCGCGCCGCGTCGCCGCTTCGATGGCCGGCCAGTTCTCCTGAAAGATGTAGTACCAGTGCAGGTTCACATAATCGAAGTCCGCCGCGATCGTGTCGAGAATGAGCGGCAGGGCGGCATGCGTCGAGAACCCGATGTGTTTGGCGAGCCCGCGGGCCTGAAGCCGCCGCGCCGCTTCGAGACATCCGCCGGGGCGCACCGTCCAGTGCAGCAGCTCATATGTGTTGATCCCGTGCATCGCCAGCAGATCGACGTGATCGAGTTGAAGGCGCTTAAGCGATTCGTCGAAGCAGCGGAGGAAATCCGCGGGATCTTCCTGCGGGCTGATCTTGGTCTGCACGATGATCTTCTCACGCGGCAGTTTCGGGAGCACCAGCCCCAGTTGCCGCTCGGACGAGCCGTACCCGCGCGCGGTTTCGATGTGGTTGATGCCCAGTTCGACGGAGCGGCGGATCGTCGCTTCGAGATTCGCCTGATTGTCCGGCGGAACCTCGGCGAGCGGAACATCCTGCCATTTGTACTGATAGCGCATTCCGCCGCAGGAAAACACGGGCATTTGCAGTTCGGTTCGGCCAAAACGTCGGTAAAGCATGCCCATTGGTATAGACGACGGAGCCAGCGGCGACAAGCGGCGTGTTATCATGGGGCGATGCGCATGGTGCTGCTGGGTGATCTGCATCTGTATCAGCTCGGGGTCCGGCCCTGGCGGCTTCTGTCCAAGCGCGTGCTGGGCTATGCCAATCTGCTGCTCAATCGGCGCAAGCATTTCGATCTTTCGCGGCTGCCGACGCTGCTGGCCCGTGTCGAAGCGCTCAAGCCGGACATGATCCTCGGCACCGGCGATCTGACGACGCTCGCCACGCAAGGCGAGTTCGACATGGTGCGCGACAAGCTGGGTCCGACCTTCGCGCGCCATGACACGTTCATCATTCCCGGCAATCATGACCGATACACCTTCACCGCCGCGCGGACCCGGGCGTTTGAGCGCGCGATGGGCGATTGGACGCCCCAGCGCTGGCCGGCGTATCGCCTGCTGCGTCCGCACCTGCATTTGATCGCCATCGACCAGACGCGGCCGAACATCATCACCGACCGCGGGCGCGTCGGGGCGGCGCAGCTCAACGGCCTGCGCCAGGTGCTCGACGCCATGACGGAGATCGACCGCGTGATCGTCATGGGTCATTACCCGATCGGCATGCCGCCGGGTCATCCGCCGGAGGCGACGCGGCACGCGCTGATCGACGCGGAGGAACTGGTGCGCGTGCTTTGCGGATGTGCGGCGGGCGTGCTGTATCTGCATGGCCATGTGCATGAGCCGCAGGTCTGGGTGCATCCCGCGTCGGATCGGCTGGCGATTGTCAATGCCGGAGCGCCGCTGTATCGCAAGACCGGTTGGCTGTTCGGGCAGGGGTTCTGGTGTCTGGATGACGAAGGCGACTGGCCGCCGGCGCTGACGCATCATGAGCTCGATGACATGGGGACGTGGTACGGGTCGAAAGTGATTTGGCCGGACGCGGCGGGCGTCGCGGCGAAAATCGGTTAAAATGCATGTCCCGACACATGGTTTTCATCAGCGCGGGCGATGCGTTCCGCGCAGCAAGGAGCGATCGATATGTTCCGACGGCTGGCGGTCATCGTGGTGCTGGCAATACTCGGCGGGTGCGGCTCGCCGTACATCAATCTGCCCGGCGTCGAAGGCGACATGGCGTCGCACGACGTCAACGACATCAACGTCCGCAAGGTCGAAGCCAAGGCGCTGGCCTATCTGCTCACGCGCCAGCCGCCGACGGGGCAGTACGCCGTCGCCCTGCCGCCCGGCTCGCTCACCAGCACGTACAACCAAGTCCTCGCGGCCGTGCCCGCCGGCGGCGACCGCGTCACCGACGCCGACGCCACGATCCCCGTCTATCGCGTCGCGCAGGTGCAGGTGCGCGGCCTGAGCGGTCAGGTCGATATCATCCGCCCCGTCGGCGACGGGCAGCGCGAGGAGCTTTACAGCGTGTTCCTCGAAACCGACATCGACGGCTGGTACGCCGCGGGCGGCAAACTCTGGCATGTGCCCGTCGATCAGGCCCTGGCTCTGGCGCGCTTCGAGCAGCCCAAGCCCGACAAGGAATCCGAGCCAGCCCCCGCTCAGCCCGCCGAGTCGCCGACGACGCCCGAGCCGGCCCCGCAGAGCAAATGATCCCCATCGCCCGAGCAGTTCACGCGAGGTTTCGTCAGCGTACGGTGCGCGAAGTTGGTTAATGTACATCAGAGGTCCCAATGCCTTCTGACACCGGCGAACCATGATCCGCAACCGCGGACGAACGCCGCCGCTCACTCCGCGGTGTTGAGTGCCCAGTTGAAGGGCTGCCATGTGATGAGCGGCTTGTCCTTGCCGGCGACGAGCGTCGCCAGCGGCGAATTGGGGTCGGCGTAGAGCGCGATGAACCCGAGCGTCCCGCCGAAGGGCGGCTTGGCGAAGTCCTCCTTGAACCAGTCAAAGAGCGGCGAGGCCAGGAGCGTCGGCCCGAGCACCGAGATGTGTACGCCATCGTTGACGAAGCGCTCGGACTGATCGTTGAGCTGATCATCGAGCCGGTCGGCTGTGTAGGCGTCGCGCCGCAGGGGCGGTGAGCCCATCGCGCCGTACACGAGCGCCATGTGTATGCGCGCATCGCCCAGCGGGCGGATCCACCGATCGCGCAGATTGTCGAGCGTGATGGTTTCGCCGATGACGGTGAACTCCTGCTTGTCGAAGAATCCCTTGCCGGGATTGACCGACGCACCGGCCCTGCGGTCGGCGATCGCCCGGAGCACCATCAGGTTGTACGCATTGATCAGATACGAGAGCCGGCGGGCATTGGTGTCAAAGTGACGCGTCTCCGCGACGGTCTGCACCAGCTTGCCCAGCGCTTCGCGCTCGCCCGCCAGGGCTTTGTAGTCGACCAGCCCCCGCTGTTTGGTCACAATCTTGCCAAGCAGGGTTTCGTAGTCGCGATTGAACTGATTGATGGCGGCGATGTCGTCGGAGTAGTCGTTGCGCGCGCCCTGCGGCGGAAGGGGCCTCGGCGGCGGCGAACCGGCGCAGGCACATAGCATCGCAATGATCAGGCCGACCGCAATGAAACGCATCGA
Source organism: Planctomycetota bacterium (assembly GCA_016125255.1). Classification (NCBI taxonomy): domain Bacteria; kingdom Pseudomonadati; phylum Planctomycetota; species Planctomycetota bacterium. The sequence goes on from WGMD01000014.1 coordinate 88,858, forward strand.
TGACATCCGCACGATCAGGGCTCGGGGGTGTGAACGATCTTGCACGGCGGGGTGACGACGACGGCGGCGGGCGACAGCGCCATGTCGATGCCCGCCTTCGTCCCGGCGATGAAGAGGTTGGCGGGGTCTTCACACGTGAACGGATACCGCGCGCCGGCGGTGGCGAGCGTCGCCTGAATTTCCGAATCACCGTCCATGCGCAAAGGCGAGGGCCGGGCCGAGCCGAGCAGCCATTCGCCCGTCAGCGACTGCGCCCCGAAGTAGTCGGGGTGATGCGGGACGCCGTCGCCGGCCGGGGCGACCGTGATCGCCTCCCAGTGGGAGCGGTCGGCGCCATTGAGCGAAGAAGCGCCCGCGCCCGGGCCGGCCGGGCCGCCGCTGGGCGGTTCCTGGAAAATCGGCGTCGACTGCTTGTTGATCTCGTAGTTCTGGTTCTCGCCCGCGCAGCCCGCCCAGAACGCCAGCGTCATCCACAAAAACAACCACGCCACTTTGTACCACATAAAACTGCGTCTCCAGACTGATTCGCCCTTCTCCCAAAAGAGCGGAACACCGGCGGCGATTATACCACAAACCCCGGCTGCGCCAATGATAAAATGAACCGCGCCAACGCCCGGCAATTCCCGAAATCGCCACGAATTTTTTTCATTTTCCATGTAGACATCCCCCCCGCCCCGGCGACCTGTCTATAGACCGGCCCCGAGGCGGCGAATGAGGCATTTCCATGAGTCTGGATCAGAACACCGTCCTGCGAATCCTGATGCGCGAGCGCGTGCGGCTCTACGCCTACACCTGGTCCATCGTTCGCGATCAGCATCTGGCCGAGGACGTGTTTCAGGAAGTGTCCATTCTCGTGATGGACAAGCGGGAGGAATTGCGCGACGCCGCCGCCCTGCCGACCTGGCTTCTGCGGGCGTCGCGCCACAAGGCGCTTCAGGCCGCCCGCTCCCGCCGGCGTGATCCGCTGGTCTTCGACGAGGCGGCGATGCAGCGGCTGGATCGGCTCTGGGAAAAGCGCGACGACGTGGAGGACACCATCGCGGCGCTGCGCCAATGTCTGAGCGAGTTGACGCCCTACGCCCGACGGATCGTTCAGCTTCGCTATGCCGAGGGATTGAGCGGCGAGGCGTTGGCGCGGAAACTCGATCGCAAGGTGCGCACGACGTACATGGCCCTGACGCGCATTCACAATGCGCTGGCCGAGTGCGTTCAGCGTCGGATGCGACAGGGAGGGGCCGATGCCTGAACTGCCGCTTTTTGATGAGACGATGAGCGATGACGATCCACTGACCGATCTGGCGCTGCGCTACATCGACGATCAGCTTGACGCCGAGGCGTTCGCGCAGCTCAACGCCCTGCTCGCGGCCGACGACGCGGCGTGCGAACGGTTCATCGCCCTGTGCATTCATGCACGGGCTCTGGCCGAGCCGCTCAATGAGGCGTTGAGCGAGGACGAACCGGAGGCGGTCGTCGGGCGCGTGGGATCGACGACCTGGCGGCGCGGGGCATGGGCGGCGGCGGCGATCGCATTGGTCGCGGCACTGACGGCGATAATGTTCCATGCCCGCACAAACGACCGGCCGATCGCGGGCGCGCCCCGGGCGGTGGCGCTCCTTTCGGATCAGTCGGCCGATGCGCGATTCGACGACGCGATGCCGTCGCTCGGCGGCGACGTGCTGCCGGGGGAGATCCGTCTTTCGCGCGGTACGGCCCAGTTGATGTTCCGCGGCGGCGCGGTGGTCGATCTGCGCGGCCCTTGCGACTTCGCCGCCCTCGCGCCCGGCCGGGGACGGCTCACGCACGGGTCGCTCGAAGCGTATGTCCCCGAACCGGCGCGCGGATTCGTGATCGAAGCCGCCAACGCCGTCGTCACCGATCTTGGCACGCGCTTCTCGCTCGACGCTGACGAGGATCAGATTCGCCGGGTCGACGTGCTCGAAGGCAGCGTGCGGCTGGACGCCGGCTCCGATCATCGCATGCTCACAGCCGGTCTCCGCGCCGATGTGAACGGTACGGCGATCGGGCGCATCGCTTCGCTGGCCGAGGTGGATCGACCGGCCTGGCGGCGCTATTTGCAGCTCAATGTGCTCAAGGACGAAGCGGGCTTCGCGGCGTTCGCATTCGACGGGGGCGTGGACCCGCTCGTCGGTCCGGAGGCGAAGATCGTCGGCAACGTCGCGGCCGCACCCGACCGGTTCGGGCATCAACGGGGCGCGATTGCGCTCGATGGCGCGACGGCGATCGCGCTGGACACGAGCTGGCCCGCCGGCGACTTCACCGCGGCGGTGTGGGTCCGGCCCGAGGCGATCGGGCGGATGATGTACATCGTCGGCACGCAGATTTCCGCCGACCCGCACGCGCGATTCCTGCGATTGTCCGACGACGGTCGCCCGCAGTTCACGATGATTCCCGACCCGGCGAAGATTCACGAAGCCGTCGCGCGGCCCTTAAGCGTCGGGCAGTGGGTCCACCTCGCCGTCACCTTCGCCGCGCAGACGCCGACCTTCGGCCAGCTCACGCTCTTCGTCAACGGCCGCCCCGCCCAGTCGATCTTCATCACCGGTGACACGACGCGCACTGATCGCATCGCCAACATGAAGATCGGCGCCCGGCCGGATCAGCCCGATCAGTACCGCTTCCGCGGGGACCTCGATGATCTGATTCTCATTAAACGCGCCATGAGCGAAGAGCAGGTGCTCGATCTGTACAACGCCTCGCGTCCCCGCCCGACCTCAGAACAAGGAGACACGCCATGAGATTGTCCGCACGTTTCGCCCTCGCCGCCGCCGTCTGTCTGACCGCCGCGCCGGCCCTGCGCGCCGATGTCGCGCCTTACACGACCGACGCCAACACGCTGCATCTTTATCATCTCAATGAGTCGAACGTCCCCGCCGTCGACTCCGGCTCCGGCACGCCCATCAACTTCGACTCCAAAGGCACACTCTCGAGCTTCGTCACCGGCTTCTTCGGCAACGCCGTGTCGATCGGACCCGCCGATTCGTCGATTTCCGCCGCGGGGCTCATTCAATCGCTGGGTCCGGGCAACACGAGCACGCCCGCCGCGTGGCAGGGAGCCGACGGCGCGTTCACCTATGACATGCTCATCAGGACTTCGTCGATCAGCAACGGCGATGAAATCCAACTGCTCACCAAGCAGGATGACATCGCCGCATACTTCCAGTTCCGCATCAACGGCGGAAACCTCCAGTTCGTCAAAGCCACCGGCACCGTCGACACCGCCACCGCCGTGATCCCCACCACGGGCAAGGACGCCTTCGTCGCCGACGAATGGTTCCATGTCGCCGTCTCTTACAACGGCGACCCGTCCGACCCGCAGGGCGTCAAACTCTACTGGACCCGCGCCGCGCCCGGCGTCACCCGCGCGAACCTCATCGGCGTCGACGGCCTCAACGCCGACGTGACCAGCGGAACCGCCAATCGCACCGTGCTGGGCAATCGCTTCAACGGCTCGGGCGAGAACCTGCCCGGCACCATCGATGAAGTCCGCGCCTCGAGCGTCGCGCGAACCGCCGATCAGTTCGTGTTCTCCAAGAATCTCGCCCTGCCGATCATCCTCACCGACAATTTCACCAGCGTGACCTCGGGCATCAATGACAACCTCGCCGCGCGCCAGACCGGCCTCGCCGCCGTGACCAACTACTCCACCGGCGGGTCCACCAGTGCGACGATCGTCAACAATCAGGTGTTCTTCGACCCGGCCGGTTCGATGACGATCTCGCCCGATCTGAATCTCGCCGCCGGCGCCGCCGCCGCGCTCATCGCCGCACAGGGCGGTTTCGTCGTCGATTTCGATGTCAACCCGGTGTCCGATGCCTCCGATACCGGCACGAACACCAACTGGTTCGCCCTCAGCTTCGGCCACACCAGCGCCAGCCGCACCACCGGCAACGCCACCGCCGCGGTCACCAGCGGGTCCGCCGACTTCGGCATCCTCTTCCGCGACAATGGCAAGTACCAGACCTTCGACAACGGCGTCAACAAGATCAACGACCTGATCTTCGACGCCAACCCCGTCGCCACCGAAACCTACAACATCCGCATCGTCGTCATGACCGCCAACGCCAACAGCGGCACCGGCGCGGTCGTCTACGCCTTCGTCAACGGCGTCATGATCGACCTGGACCCCTCGGCCGCGTTCGGCGGGTACGCCTTCACATGGGACACCGACGGCTCCAACTTCCTGGCGCTCGAAGCGCGTAACAACGATGCGGTGTTCGACAACCTCGTCATCGCCGCCGTCCCGACCCCCGCCGCCCTGCCCGCGGGATTGGCGCTGATGACGCTCATCACGGTGCGCCGACGCAAATGACACAGACGATGCAACATCACGAAACGCATTTTGCGGCGGGGCTTGCCCCGCGCGGCCAAGTGCGCATGCCGCGCGGGGCATGCCCCGCCGCTAAATGGCGCGCTCGATGCCGACATGGTTTCACCCTTATCGAGCTGCTCGTCGTCGTCGCCATCATCGCCCTGCTCATTTCGATTCTGTTGCCTTCGCTCAACAAAGCGCGCGCGGTGTCCAAGCGCGTGGCGTGTCTGGCGACGACGCATCAGTGGACGATTGCGTGGACCGCGTACACCGTCGACTGGCGCGGCGGGCTTTTCGACTACATCCTGCAGCGTCCGGACCATCAGATCTGGACCGGCGTCCTGCGCAAGTACTACAACGATTCGACCGGGTTGCTGATCTGTCCCAGCACGCTCAACCCCCCGCCCCCCGAAGGCGTCGGCAATACCGGCATCCCCGGCGTCCGGATGGGCACGGCGACCATGACGTGGAGCGAGCAACGCCCCGGCTATAAACCCGGTGATCCGTACATGACCGCCAGCTACGGCTACAACGTCAATCTCTGCCCCAACGCCGCGTACGGCCTCCCGGCCAATCGGTATCAGGGCGTCAATGCCATCCGCCAGCCGTCGATCACCCCCATCCTCGGCGACAGCACATGGCGATCGGCCGCACCCGGCGATGTCGGCACGCTCAAGATCTTCCCGACCAATCTCGACAACCCCGAGTCCGCCACCGTCGCGTCGATGGACATGGCGTATCGCTGGGTCAGTAACCGTCACACCGACGCCACCAACATCGCCTTCGTCGACGGCCACTCCGCGCCGGTCCCGCTCGTGGAGGTCTGGGCGCTCAAATGGCACCGCAACTACGACACCACCACCCCCGTCAGCGGCGCTCCCTGACGATCGATTCAGTATGTCGGTTCATCTTCATCGCTCAGTCCGCTCAGTCCGCGCATCGCCTGAGCGATCACTCCTGGATCGAATCCGCGCCGTGCCAATAGCGACCACACGCGCTGCCGCCGCTTGGCCGGTTCGCAGCGCCGCAGCGCCGCGGACTTGAGTCGCTGCTCCGCCAGTCGGCGGGCTTCGCCGACCGCATCGTGCTCGCCCTCCGCTTCGCGCACCAGCTTCTCGATGAGCTTGCGCGGCAGGCGTTTGAGCATGAGCTTCTGTTCGATGAGCCGCCGCCCCGCCGGCTTCCGCGCACGGATCGAGGCGATCGCCGACCGCCCGTACGCCTCGTCATCCAGATAGCGCTTCGCCAAAAGATCCGCCACCAGCGGTTCGATCACCGCGCTCTCATACCCCTTCTGCCGCAGCTTGTTCGCCAGCTCGCCGCTGGAGTAGTCGCGCCGATTGATCAGCGACAGCGCCTTCCGCCGCGCTTCATCGGTCATCGCCACGCGCCCGACGCGCGCCGCCGTCGCCTCGTCCCACACATCCCCAACGCGAATCCCCAGCTCCCCCAGATGCTCGATCTTCAGCGTCGCCACCTTCTCCTTGCCGACGCGCACCACGCACCGCAGGGGATCGCCTTTGAGCGGTTTGATCGAAGTGATGATCGGTGTGCTATCCATGATTTTCATTAACCAATCACCAATACCCAATGCCTAATAGCAAATGCATTGGTGAATGGTCATCAGGTATTTGCTATTCGTTAACCGAAGCATAAAACACATCGTCTCCATCCTCACTCGACTCCAACCTTCGGACAATCATTCCTCACGACACACTGCTCGCAGTCCGGCTTCCGCGCCTGGCAGGTTCGCCGGCCGTGCCAGATGAGCAGGTGCGAGAGCATCGTCCATTGATCCCGCTCAAAAAGCTTCATCAAATCCGGCTCGATCTTCTCTGGGGCCGTGTGCGTGGTCAGCCCCATGCGATGGGCAATGCGTTTGACATGCGTGTCCACCACGACGCCGACGTGCGTGTCGAATGCGTTGCCGAGCACGACATTCGCCGTCTTCCGCGCGACCCCCGGCAGCTTGAGCAGCTCGTCCATCGTACGCGGCACTTCCCCGCCGAAGTGGTCGGTGATCATCTTCGCCGCCGCGATCATGTTCCTGGCCTTATTGCGATAAAACCCGCAGGATTTGACGATTTTCTCGACATCCGCCTGTTTGGCCCCCGCGAGTTGTATTGGTGTGGGGTACTTTTTGAATAGCGCCGGCGTCGTCATGTTCACGCGCTCGTCCGTACACTGGGCCGAGAGAATCGTCGCCATCAGAAGCTCGTACGCATCGTGATGCTCCAGGGCGCATTTCGCTTCGGGGATCGTCTTTTGAAGCGCGTGATAAATGCGCTGAGCGCGGGCGGATTTAGCGGTCTGTGTTTCCCTGGGCATGGGCGTGATTGTAACATGGTCATCGGAGCGTGAGCCATGATTGAAATTTCGCCCATCACCAGCGTGACGCTGGCCCCGCTCGTCGCGGCGGGGTTGTCCGTGCAGCAGGCCGCGGAGCGCGCCGCGTCAGCGGGGTTCCGCAGCGTGCAGCTCTCGGCGGCGGCGAAGGGGCTGCGCCCGCGCGAACTGGATCAGCGGGCGCGGCGCGATGTGCTCATGATGCTCAGCCGCGCGGGACTCATGCTCGGAGGCCTCGACCTGATGATCCCCCGCAAGGACTGGACCGATGCCGCGACGCAGGAGCGGGCGGTCGATGCGGCGCTGGCGGCGATGGGGCTCGCGGCGGACATGGGCCGCGTGCCGCTGAGCATGACGCTGCCGGTGGGCGACGTGGCGGGCGACATCCGCAAGACGCTGCTCGATGCGGCGGACGGGCGCGGCGTCGTGCTGGCGATTCATGCGGAAGATCAACTCGATGCACTGCTCGCATGGCTCGACGCGGAGGATCAGCCCGTGCTCGGGGCCGCCCTCGACCCCGCCGCCCTGCTCGCCGCCGACATCGATCCGACCGACGCGATGATGAAAATGTCCAAACACGTTCTGATCGCCCGGCTCGATGATTATGCCCGGCCAAGCGTCGCCGGCGCGGGCGGACGCTGCCTCCTCGGCGAAGGCGAACTGGACATGGATGCATATCGCGCCGTGATGACAACGCTCCGCCACCTGCGCGGCCTCGTCGTCGAACTGCGCGATTTGCCCGACCCGATCCGCGCGATGCAACACGTTGCCGGCACCGTTTAGCCGCGAGCCGCAGGCGAGCGCGAACGACGGAAAGCGCTCGCCTGCGGCTCGCGGCTAAACGGGGCGCCGTCAGGATGCGAGCTTTTCCCGCAACTTCTGCTGGATCACTTTCGGATTCGCCTGGCCCTTGCTGAGCTTCATCACCGCCCCGACGAGCCGGCCGATCGCGGCCATCTTGCCGGCGCGCACATCCGCTGCCGCCTGCGGCTCCGCTTCGATCGCGGCGTCGACCCATGCGTTCAGCGCCCCGTCATCGCTGACCTGAATCAGCCCCCGCTCCTTCGCCAGCGCGGCCGGGTCGGCGGATTCGCCCTGCTCGACGCACAGGCCGACCAGTTCATCGACCGCGTTGGAGCCGATCTGTCCGCCGGCGTTCATCTTCTCGATCGCCGCAAGCTGGGCGGCGCTGACGCCGACATCGCTGATCAGACACGCGCGCTCGTTGGCGCGCTTGGCGAGATTGTTGAGCAAGAGCGTCGCGGCACGCTTGCCGTCGACCCCCGCTTCGATGACCGCTTCAAAGTACATGCACACCTCGCGCTCGTCGACGAGCGTGTCGGCCTGCTTGGTGTTGAGCCCGTAATCCGTCATGTATCGTCGCTTGCGGCTGTACGGCAGCTCCGGAATCTCCGCGCGGATGCGATCGAGCCAGGGCTCATCCACCGTGACCGGCACAAGGTCCGGGTCGGGGAAGTAGCGGTAGTCGTGCGCATCCTCCTTCTCGCGCTGAAGGACGGTGACCATCTTCACATCGTCCCACCCGCGCGTGCTCTTGGACCCCGGGGCCATGACCTTGCCGTCGGCGAGGAACTGCTCGACCTGCCGCTCGTGCTCATAGGCGATCGCCCCGGTGACGGCGCGGAAGCTGTTGAGGTTTTTGACTTCGACGATGGGCGTGGCGAACGTCTTGCCGTCTTTTTCGATGAGCACGTTGATGTTGGGCTCGAAGCGCATGTGGCCCCGCTGCATGATGCCCTCGGTGACGCCGAGGAAGCGACAGATGTTGCGCAGCATCTGCCCGAACTGCACCGCGTGATCGGCCGTCTCAAAGTCCGGCTCCGTGACGATCTCCAGCAGCGGCGTCCCTGCGCGATTCAGATCCACAATCGAATAATCAATCGGCCGCCCGCCCGGCGCTTCGTGCAGCAGCTTGCCCGCGTCTTCTTCGAGATGCGCCCGCGTGATGCGGATCGGTTTCATCGGGGCGTCGGGCGCCTCGCTCATCGGCACATCGACGACACCCGTGCCGACGAGCGGCAGATCGTACTGGCTGATCTGATAGTTCTTGGGCAGATCGGGGTAATAGTAGCTTTTGCGGTCCCACTTGCACCAGCGGGCGATCTCGCACCCGAGGGCGAGGCCGACTTTGATGGACATTTCGACGGCTGCGCCGTTCATGACGGGCAGCGTGCCGGGCATGCCGATGACGATCGGGTCGACGAGCGAATTGGGCGCCGCCTCGAAGTAATCGCGATGCGCGACGTTGGGCACGCCGGTCCACATCTTGGTGCGGGTGGCGAGTTCGACATGGATCTCCATGCCGACTTTGAGCTGGGTTCTGAGGCCGTGAATCGTGGTCATGCGGCCATTGTAGCGGAACAAAAAGCCGCTTGCGGCTTCGCATCATCCGCGCAGCCGGCGCACGCCCCACGCCGGCAACATCAACCCCGCCATGAGCCCGACGTCCGTCTGCGCCGGCGGCAGGTCGTAGTGATTGGCGAGGACGAACGCCATCACGGCGGCGATCAGCGCGACGAGCGGCGCGACGACGAACATCGGCGCGACGCGGCGGCACAGACTCTTCGCCGCCAGCGCCGGCAGGACGAGGCAGCCGAAGGCGTAGAGCATCCCGCTCGTGCGCAGCGACAGTCCGAGTGTCAGGCCCAGCCAGATCGCGATGGCGAAGTTCCACAGCCGCACGCGCACGCCCAGCACGGCCGCGGTCTGTTCGTCCATGACGAGCAGTCGCAGCGTGCGGTGCGCCAAGGTGATGATGACCACCGTGACGATCGCCAGCGCGGCGAAGACGGCGACGTCGGCGAGCGAAGCGCCGATGATGCTCGAAGCGAGAAGCCGCTGCACTTCGTCGAGCCCGTGCGGCGAATGAGTCACGAGCAGAATCGCGCCCGCCGACGCGCCGAGAAAGACCCATCCCGTCACCGCCTCGTGCGACTCGCGCCCGATCTGCCCGGGCCTTGCCGTCAGCACAGCCGCGCCGACGGCGAAGACCACCGCCGCCAGCGGCGCGAAGGCCGCATCGTCGACGCCGTGCCCGAACCACGTCGCGCCGATCATCGCCAGCGCGATGCCAAGCGTCGACGCCTGCGCGACCGCCGCGCCGATGAAAATCTGATCGCGGGCGACGACCATGACCCCAACCATCGCAAGTAGCACCGCGATGAGCCAGCCGGCGATGTACGTGTTGGCGAACAGGTCCCATGACTGGCAGAAGTCGTGAATCATCGGTCAGGCGTTTCCTTCCTCACTCCTCCCCTGCCGAGGGGGAGGTTGGGTGGGGGTGAATCGTGTCGGTCGTGATATATCCGCATCGAAACGGGACGGAGCAGAACTGATACGACTCACCCTCCCCCTGCCCCCACCTCGGAGGGATGGGGGTAAGAAGATCGGCCGACGTGGGCGGCGATGACGCCTTCGGCTTCCTGCGTGATGGTGATCGGCACGCCGTAGACGCGCTCCAGCAGATCGCTTTGAAGAATGTCGCCCGCCGGACCGGCTCGGACTTCGCCGCCATGCACCAGCGCGATGTGCGTCGCATAGCGCGCCGCCAGTTCAACGTTGTGCGTGACAAACAGAATCGTCAGATTCGTCGCGTGATTCAGCTCCGCCAGCGCCCGCATCAGGGCGTCTTCGCTGGTCAGGTCCAGCCCGCTGGCCGGTTCGTCAAGCACCAGCACGGCGGGGCGACGGATCATGGCGCGGGCGAGCAGCGCCCGCTGGCGCTGCCCGCCGGACAGCGACCAGTAGTCCGCGTCGATGCGATCATCGAGCGACACGCTTTGCAGCGCTTCGATCATGCGTGCTTCGCGTTCCGACCGATCGACGCGCTGGCCGATGAGCCCCAGGCCGACGAATTCGCGCACGGTCGTCGGCAACGTCGGGTTCAGGTCGCAGCGCTGGGGCACGAAGCCGATGCGATCGGGTCGCATCGTCACGGGGTCGCGCTTCAATGCGACGGGGTCGGCAGGGATGAGTCCGAGGATGCCGCGCAGGAGCGTGGTCTTGCCCTGCCCGTTGGGGCCGACGATGAACCATCGCTGACCGCGCTCAATGGTGAACGTCACGTTGCGCAGAATCGTCCGCCGACCATATCCGAGGGAAAGGTCGCGGGCTTGAAGAATCGGGGCTGGGTCAGTCATGAAAGACTCCATGAAGACGGGGGGACTTAAGTCCCCCCGCCTCGTGTGAGGATCATTGTTTAAGCGCCGCCATCAGCGCGTCGATGTCGTGCTGGAAGAAGCTCAGGTAGTCGTCGGTGCCGTCGGTGGCGTGGACCTGATGGGCGAGCGCGGCGACCTTCGCATCGGTGTGCGCGGCGAGGAAGGCGGCGTGACGCGGATCGAAGTACGGGCTGGAGATGATGAGCTTGACGTTTCGCCGGCGCATCAAGTCGACCAGCTCGGCGGTGTGGCTCGTCGTCGGGGCCATGCCGGGCTTGGGCTCCATGTATCCGACGAGGTCGAGGCCGAAACGCAGCGCGAAGTAGCGCCACATGTTATGATCCGCCACGGCGAGGGCGCCCTTGTACGGCCGCATCGCGCCGAGCCAGCCGCCGAGCAATTCCGCCTGATGCTGCGATTCGAGGAACGGCACGAGCTTGTCATGATCCGCCAGCAGCATGAGCTTCTCGATGTCGTATTGAGCCGCGAGTTTGTCGCCGACCATCGCGGCGGCGAGCTTGTCGTGAAACGCCTGATAGTTCCTGTCGAAGGTCGCTTTCGATTCGGGGCGCAGCTTGTCGAGCCGGTCGCGGATGAGTCGGGCGACTTTCAGGCCGTTGATCGGATCGAGCAGGTAATGCGGATTGCCGAAAGGGTGCACATCGCCGAGGGACCGGTCGACGGTCGTGGTGGGCACATCGATGGGGGAGATCGCCGTCGAGCAATCGAGATAGCCCGGCGCTCCCGGCAGGACGCGCTCATTGCGCGCGTTTTTGAGGAGCACGGGGGCCCATCCGATTTCCAGTTCCAGGCCCATCTGCATATACAGGTCGGCGGTGCTCAGTTCCTTGACGAAGCTGGGCCGCGCTTCGACGAAGTGGACGTCTTCGCCGCCCTTGGCGAAGACGATGACGGTGACTTCATCGCCGCCGATGGACTGCGTGATCGAGCCCAGATCGGGCACAGTCGCGCAGACGCGCAGCGGATCGGCGTGAAGCGAAGCGGTGAGGATCAGCGTGAGCAAACAGGGGATGATCGATTTCATGATGAACGTCCTTTGCGGTTAGTAGCTGTGCGCGGGGTGAGCGCCGAAGAGGAATTCGACGCCGAGCCAGACGGTGTGCGCCCCGTGGCCGAGGTGGGCGGCATCGTCGTAGTTGTACTGAAGTCGGAATCGCGAGAAATGCGTCGGCTGCCACATGATCAGCGGGCTGATGCGATGGCGGCTGTCGCGCGTCGGGTCGTCGTTGTGGCTGATGACGGTGCCGAATTCATCAACGCTGTTGCCCGAGCCGGTGGCGTACTCATAGCGAATCCCGGCGGCCCAGTCGCGGTGAAAACCATAGAGCACCTGCGAATAAAAACCCCAATCGTGCAGTTCGTCGGCGGAGAGCAGCACGTCATCGACCGTGCCGGGAGCGCCGTCGGGGCCGACGTGGACCGCCGCCTGGGCGTTGTAGTCGCGGGCAATGAATTCGCTTTGCCAGATGACGAAGGGCCAGCCGTGATCATTATCGACGGGCTTCCATTTGAGCTTCGCATCCCCGCCGTAGATCCATGTGTCCCCGCCCGCGGCATTGTTGGCGAACGCGCCGGACGCGCCCAGACTCAGCGAAAGCTCATCGGACAGGTCCCAGACGTTGGCCCAGTGCATGGTGTACGTCAGATCCTCGGCGTTGCGGACGCCGTGGTCCATGAAGGGGCGGCCCCCGATGGCTTCGTCGGCTGCGAGGAAGCTGGGCATCGTTTCGCCCGTGGCGTTCTGCACGCTCAAGAACAGCTCGCTGTACCAGGGCAGCGGCGTGAGCCAACTGATCTGCACGCCACCGGCCCGCATGCCGTCGCCGCCGAAGACGCGGCCGTTGATGATCGGCTGATCGATCCAGTCCCATGCATGCGGATGCACCGGGTTGATCAGGCCGAACTTGCTCAGGAAATGACCGAACTTGAGCTGAAGCCCGCCGGGCAGCGCGGTCGTCGTGGCGAACGCTTCTTCAAGCTCCGCTTCGGTTTCCCCGCTGTCGGGATCGACGAGGAAGACGATGTGCGCTTCGCCGTTGAGATACGGATCGATCGCGCCGGCGAGGGACAGCTCGGCTTGTCCGAGTGTGAAGCCGCGCTGCTTGGGGTCGTGCCCGCCGCCTTGCAATGTTTGAATATCCGAGTCGCCGACGGTCGATCCGCCGGCATTGAAAAGCACGTCGAGCGAGATGTCGATGAGTTTCATCGACGCTCCGCCGCCGAGCGGGACGGACGCGAGGGCGGCTCCGCCGGCGGGCTGCCGCTGGGCCTGATCCGCTTCGATGTCCGCCAGCGCCGCGTCGAGCGCATCCTTGCGGGCCTGCGCGGAAGCGGCCGCTTTTTCAGGGGTTTTGATGGCGTCGACCTGCTGCTGAAGCTTGTCGATCTTGGCGTCCTTCTCCGCCATCTGCTGCTGAAGGGTGTCGATCTGTTGCTGCATGCGATTGAGCAGCTCAGTGGTTTTGTCCTGTGCACGAGCGGCGGCGCACATCAATAGCGCCACGCAAAGCGCGGCCAGGCCGCGCCGATGAATGGATCTGTTCATGGAATGGTTGCTCCGTCAATGAAACTGAGTTCCGCATCGACGCGCGGGGCGCGAGACGATGCCGCTTGGAAAAACGCGAATGGAATCAGCTCATGACGGGCGGGGCACGTGACTGGACGGATGAACGGCTCTCCGTGGTCACGCAAGGCGAAACGGGGGCAGCGACAATCTGCGGCGGCACGAAGGCGACGACCGCCGCGATCGGCGCAACGATCGTCATGTGCGTCTGATGCGAAAGCTGACAGATGACGCAGGTCGCCGGGTCATGCGCCGGCTCGCCGGTCGGCGCGAGGCGCTCGCCTGTCGCGCCGGCGACGGAGGCGCCGGGCGTGTGATCGACGAGCATATGCACCGGCAGCGCCACCGACTGCCAGAGCATCGCGAGCATGCACAACGTGCTGAGCAGGACGAATCGGGATGAACGGTGGGTATGCATCATCTATGACCGCTTCGATGCTAGGGCTCACGAGCCGTTCAGACAAGCGGCCGGTTGGCGGCGTCGAGGAACTTGAGCTGCTCATACAGCATCGCCATGCGGGGCAGATGCACGCCCTTCGAGGCGGCGGCGCGGAGGGGGGCGCCGTAGATGGCTTCGACTTCCATGGGGCGTTTTTCGTCGTAATCAAGTTTCATGCTCGGGCGGTACGGGACCATCTTGTCGGTGTCGTCGAGCATTTTTTGGACATGGGCTTCATCGATCGTGCGATCGAACGCCGCGGCGCCCTGCTGGACTTCGCGCATGAGGGCTTCGCATGTCTTGCGCGTGTGGGGATCGTGCATGAGGCGGTCGGTGGTGGTGTTGAGCGCGACGGTCAGGCCGTTGTAGGGCACGTTCCAGACGAGCTTTTTCCATCGGGCGAGGATCAGGTCGTCTTCGAGGACGACGGGCAGGCCGGCTCGGACGAGGTCGTCGCCGAAGGCGCGGGCGCGGGGGGTGACGCCCTTGACCCGGCCGGCGGGGTCGTAGTCGCCGATGCGGATCTGTCCGTAGTTCAGGTGTTGAATGTGCCCGGGGCCGACTTTGTTGGAGCAGAGGAAGGCGAGTCCGCCCATGACGCGATCGGGTCCGACGATGGCCGCGGCCTCGTCCTCGACGCCCAGGCCGTTCTGCATCATGACGACCACGCCATCGTCCGCCAGGACATGCGGGAGGATTTTTTTCAGGAGATGGTTGGCGGTGCTCTTCAAGCACACCATGACGACATCGCAGCGGGGCATGTCTTCGGGTTGAGCGGAAACACTGGGTTTTTGCACGGAAAAATCGCCCTCCGGCGACTCGACCCGCAGGCCATGCGCCTTCACATGCGCAAAATCCGAGTGCAGCAGAAAGTGCACGGGCACATCGGCGCATGCCAATCGAGCCCCGTAGTAGCCGCCGAGCGCTCCGGTTCCTATGATCGCGTACGTGCGTTCAGACATATTCACAGATTATCAGACATCTGTGATTTAATGCATCCCCGGCTTCTGGCCGATACGTCCAGAGAGGGACTGATGACTCGACGAATCGCTCGCGAATTCGCCGCCCCGCCCCCGCCCGTTTGAACCGCAACGACGCAAGTGATTGTCGGAGATCGTGAACGTTGATCGCCAAACAAGCTTTCATGCTGATGGGCGCGTTGTGTCTTTGCATGGCCGCAATCTGCGCCGGCGAAGACCGCGTGGAGCTGCAAAGCGGCGATGTGCTCATCGGTCAGGTGGTCGAACGCAATGCGACGGCGGTGATCATGCAGCACCCCGTCCTCGGGCTCATCACCGTGCCGATGGAGCGCGTCGACAAGATCGAAGTCGGCGCCCCGGAGGACGCGAAGGCGGACAAACCGGCGGCGACGAAACCGGTCGAGGCGAAACCCGCCGCGGAGGTTCCGGCGGAAGTGCAGGCGGCGGTCAAGGAGGAGCCGCCCACGCAGATGACCGAGCCCGTCGCGCCGCCGAAGCCGAAGATCCCATGGAAATTCCGCCTCACAGTCGGCTTCTCCGCGCGCGAGAGCAATGTCGATACGCGCGATGTGAACACGAGCTTCGAAGCCAGGTACGCCGACGAGGATGACCGCTGGAACATCAGCGCTTCGTACTTCCTCTCGACGCGCAAGAACGATGTGTCGCGGCAGGATGTGCACTTCGTATTGCAGAAGGACTGGCTCGTGCCAGAGTCGCCGTGGTTCTGGTTCTTCGAGGGGCATTACGATCACGATGATTTCAAGTCGTGGGAGCATCGCGGCTCGGCGCACGGGGGCGTGGGCTACGATCTGTCGGCGCTGCTGGGCGTCGATGTGCGGCTTCGGCTCGGGTTCGGCGTGACACGCGAGTTCGGCGGGGTCGATCCGAATACGCGGCCCGAATCGCTCGTCGGCTCCGAAGTCAACTGGAAGATCAATCCGCAGAACACGCTCGCCTTCAGCACGCAGTTCTATCCGAGCATCGACGCGTCCGGCGAAATCCGCATCACGACCAGCGCCGACTGGACCATGAAGTTCACGCCCGAACTGGGCTTCCGCCTCGGGCTTCGCAACGAATACGACTCGTCCGAGCCGCCGGGCTTCGAGAAGAACGACCTGCGCGTGTTCGGGTCGGTCGTGTTCGATTTCTAACCGAAGCCGGTTGGTCAAGCGGGATTCAGCCGTTATCATGGGCCTTCCCCCTGTTTGGAGGCACATGATGCGTCAATCGATTTTCACAGCGGTTCTGTGCGTTTTCACATTGGCCGCCGTCGCCATGGCGGAGGATCAGCTCACGCTCACCAGCGGCGAAATCATCCGCGGCACGATCGTCAATAAAGCCGACGGCGTCGTCACGCTCAAGCACCCGATCATGGGTCAGGTCACGATTCCGATGGAGAAGATCAAGGCGATGGCCGTCGTCGAGCCCGCCGCGCCCGTGCCCGCCGCCGAGCCGGCCAAGCCCGCGGAACCCGCCGCGCCCGTGCCCCCGCCCCCGCCGGCCCCCAAACCGACCGATTGGAAGTTCCACATCGAAGCCGGGTTCAGCGGCTCCGAAGGCAATACGCAGGATGCCAACGTCTACCTCCGCGCCGCCGGCAAACGCGAGATTGAAAAGGTCGAACGCACCAACATCTTCGCCCGCTACTTCCTGTCCTCCAAGAACGGCGACCGCAATGAGAACAAGGCCACCGCCGGCGTCACGCAGGACTGGTTCATCGACCAGAGCCCGTGGTTCGTCTTCGCCGACGGCACGGCTGACTACGACGAATTTCAGAGCTGGGAGTACCGCGTCAGCGGTCACGGCGGCGCCGGCTACCAGTTCATCAAGAACGAAAAGTTCGACCTGTCCGGCCGGGTCGGTATGGGTGCCATCAAGGAATTCAACAGCCCCGATGAAAGCGTCCGCCCCGAAGCGCTGGCGGGCATCGACTTCCTCTGGAACCTCACCAAGGCGCAGTCGATCACGTTCAGCAACTACGTCTACCCCGACCTGGGCGAAGTCGGCGAGTTCCGCAACGTCACCGAGGCGGCCTGGCAGATCAAGATCGACCAGAACGACGGCCTGAGTCTCAAGCTCGGCCTGCTCAACGAATACGAATCCAACGCCCCCGCCGGCACGAAGAAGAACGACCTGAAATACTTCGGCGCCCTGGTATATGACTTTTGAAGAAGGGGTCAGCGGTCAGGTGTCAGCGATCAGCTTTAAGCTGCTGACGACTGATGGCTGAAAGCTGAAAGCTCATATGCGATATGCGACCTTGACGCTCGCGATGTTCATGCTCGCCGGCTGCGCTTCGGCGCAGGCGGAGGATGCGAAGTGGACCCCCCTCTTCAACGGGCGCGATTTGACCGGCTGGACCGTCAAGTCCGTACCCAAAGACAAAGACAAGGGCTTCTGGAAAGTCCAAGACGGCTTGATCGTCTGCGACTCGATCGGGCACAAGGACCACGACTACTTCTGGCTCGTCAGCGACGGCGAGTACGACAACTTCGAGCTGCGGCTCAAAGTGCGAAGCTTCCGCGACTCGCCCGGCAACAGCGGCGTGCAGGTCCGCAGCCGATACGATGACGAGGCCGGCTGGCTCGACGGCCCGCAGGTCGATATCCATCCGCCGGGCCCCTGGCGATGCGGGTTCATCTACGACGAAACCCGCGGCGTCAACGTCTGGCTCTGGCCCAACGTCGGCAAACCCGCCAACGCCAAACCCGAGCACGCACCGCCCGGCTGGCACTGGCGGCACGCCGACGAAGGCGACGGTTGGAACAGCGTCGTCATCCGATGCGACCGCTACCGTATCACGACGCAGGTCAACGGCGTCAACGTCGCCGACCTCGACGGCAAGGGCATCCTCGACGACGAAAAACACGCCGCCCGTCACGTGGGCATGACCGGCCGCATCGCCCTGCAGCTACACCGCGGCGATGAACTGCACATCGCTTTCAAAGACATCGAGATTCGCAAGCTGCCGTGAGAACGGGTGGATGGGTTGACCCGTCCGCCCCTCCCCCGATTTTCCGGTTGACACCCGCGGTAAATTCCGGTCTGCTATCGACGGTTTCATTTCACCGCCAAGGGTATTTGACATGAATGACATGCCGCATCATGAGGATCATCCGCATGTGGTTTCGCGCCATGCGCGGTACGGTTTGATTCTGTTCGGGGTGTACGTGCTCCTGTACGGGGGGTTCATGTTCATGGCGGTGTTCGAGCCGCACGAAATGGGCGCGACGTTCATGGGCGGCGTGCCGCTGGCGATTCTCTACGGATTCGCGCTGATCGGCGGGGCGGTGATTTTGGCGCTGCTGTACACCTATCTCTGCCGCCGGCGTTCCCATTCCTGATTCACACACTACTCGAGGCAAACGAGAACCACGCGCATGCTGTACGATTCCTCTCTCGCGGCGGTGAGCATCTTCGGCTTCTTCGTCGCACTCGTTCTTTGTCTTTCGTTCTATCTCGGCCGCAAGGGCCAATCCGCCAAGGGCTATTACGCCGCGCACGGTCAGATCCATTGGGCCGTCAACGGCATCGCCTTCGCCGGCGACTACCTTTCCGCCGCGTCGTTCCTGGGCATCTGCGGGCTGATCGCCTTCTATGGTTTTGACGGGTTCCTCTATTCGATCGGGTATCTGGCCGGGTGGATCGTGGCGCTCTTCGTCATCGCCGAGCCGATCAAGCGATTGGGCAAGTTCACCTTCGCCGATGCGATGGACGCCAAGTTCGATTCGCGCGGCATCAAGCTGACGGTCGCCATCTCGACGCTCGTCGTGTCCGTCTTCTATCTCATTCCGCAGATGGTCGGCGCCGGGGCGCTGATCACGCCATTGCTCGGTCTGCCCCACTACGCCGGGGTCGTCATCGTCGGCGTCGTCGTGACGCTCATCGTCGTCACCGCCGGCATGGTTTCGACCACCTGGGTCCAGTTCATCAAGGGCTCGCTGCTGGTCTTCTTCTGCACGATCCTCACGTTCATGATCCTCAATCGCGGGCTGAGCACCGACCCGGATCACAAGACGCACGCCAATTTCCGCACCTTCACCGAAGAACAGTTCACCGCGGCGAACATGACGATCGTCCCGGCGGAAGGCGCGTGGAAGGATCAGCCGTTCGTGCGGACGAAGGAAGCGGACGGGCACATCATCGCCTGGCTCCACACGGATCACGGCTACAGCGAAGCGCAGATGCTCACCACGACCGCCGCGGGCGACAAGCTCGTCAACGGGCTTCCCCAGACGAAGGAAAACGACCTCAAGCCCGTCGGCTCCGTCGAGTCCTTGCCCGGCGGCAAGACGGAAACGGGCGCGCTGGGGCCGATGGAATTCTTCAGTGTGTTCAACGAATCGAAAGTCGTGCCGTGGACAAAGAAGGCGATCGCCGAAACGGATGGGGCATCGACGACGGTGTACTATCCCAAGCCGACGGACGGGGCGAAGCTGCTGGTGCCGGGACAGTATTTCAAGGGCGTGACCAGCGACAAATTCATCGAGAAGCTGGACTTCATCTCGCTGATGCTCGCGCTTTTCTGCGGCACCGCATCGCTGCCGCATATCTTGATCCGTTACTACACCGTGAAGGACCAGGCGTCCGCCCGCAAGAGCACGGTCGTCGGCATCGCCGCGATCGGGTTCTTTTACGTGCTGACGATGTACCTGGGCTTAGGCGCGATGACGAGCGGGACGATGGACGTCACCGACTCGAACATGGCGGCCCCCCTGCTCGCCAAATCGTTCAACGAAGTGCTGTTCGCCATCATCTCCGCGATTGCGTTCACGACCGTGCTCGGCACCGTCAGCGGGCTGATCATGGCCGGCTCCGGCGCGGTCGCGCACGACATCTGCGAGAACGTGCTGGGCATCGAGATGGATGACAGGAAGAAAGTGTTCTACGGCAAGATCGCGGCGGTCTTTCTCGGCATCGGCGCGATGGTGCTCGGCGTCCTGTTCAAGAAATTCAACGTCAGCTTCCTCGTCGGATGGGCGTTCAACGTCGCGGCCTCGGCGAATCTCCCGGCACTGGTGATGCTGCTCTTCTGGCGGCGCACGACCAAACAGGGCATCACCGCCGCCGTCGCCATCGGCATGATCAGTTCGCTGGCGTGGATCCTCATGTCCGGCGCAACTTACTCCGGGCTTTACGGATGGGACCCCAAGGACGCGATCGTCCCCTTCTCGCAGCCCGGCCTCGTGACCATCCCGCTGGGCTTCATCGTCCTCATCGTCGTCTCGCTCATGACCCCCAAACCCGCGCACGCCATCGCCGACGATCTGGCCGACGACCCCGAAGCCAATGCGTGATCGTCATTCTCCCTCTCCCTCCGGGAGAGGGCCGGGGTGAGGGTGGCCACGCAGTGGGGCGCGCTTCGTAACGAGCGCTGACGGTGATTGGACGCCCCCTCACCCGGCCTGCGGCCGACCTCTCCCGGAGGGAGAGGTGAAATGCCGCATCACTTTCGCTTGATCCGCAGCACGCGGTTGTTGTAACTATCACAAACATACAGGTCCCCATTGGGGGCGACGGCCACGCCGTGCGGGCGGTTGAGTTCGAGTTCCAGCGGATTCGTCGAGAAGTGATCGCCTTTTTTGCCGGTGCCGGCGACGCGCGTGATGAGGCCGGTCGTGGGGTCGTAGCGGCGGATCAGGTGGTTTTCCGCGTCGGCGATGATGACGGAATTGTCACGGTCGATGCAGATGTGTTTGGGGCCGTTCATCGTGGCGTCGATCGCCGGGCCGCCGTCGCCGGACGCGCCCTTTTTGCCGGCGGCGTTCACAACGGTGCGGATGTGACCGGCCGGATCGACGACGCGCAACGCGTTGGCGTTGCGCTCAAGGATGTAGACGTTGCCTTTGCCATCGACCGCCGCCGCGCGGGGATCGACGAGCGGCGCGTCCTTCGCCATCGCGCCGTCGTCGGGCGCGCCCTTCTGGCCATTGCCCGCCAGCGTGGCGACTTCGCCGGTGGTCATGTTCAGCACGCGGATGCGCCGATGTTGCAGATCCGCCATGTACAGATGCTCGCCGCTCGTGTCGAAGTCGAGGCAGAAGACCTGGCCTTCCTTGAGCACGGTCGAGATCAGGCCGGTCTTCGCATCGAGTTTGCGAATCGCGGTGTTCCAGGTGTCGGCGATATACACGTCGCCATTGCGCGGATCGACCGCGAGGTTGTGTACGCCATTGAAGACGGCCTCGCTGATCGGCGCGTTGTCGCCGGCGTTGCCTTTCGTGTTGAGCTTGCCGCCGAGCGTCGTGACCGTGTTGCTTGCGAGGTCGATCCGATGAATGCGCCCGCCCTCGAACTCGGCGACGAAGGCGACGGGTCCGCGGAAGTCGATCGAGAAGGGCGAAACGAAGGCGAAGTCCCCGCCGACGCGTTCGACGGTCTGGGCATGGGCAAGCGAAGCGAGAAAGAGCATCACGGCGGCGGCGGCGGATCGGAACATGAGCAAGCTCCCTGGCGGTGTGCGTTCATGTTAACGCCGGGAGGTCAGCCGTGCCGATCCGCTCTCTTTCCCGGAGAGGGAGTGCGTGAGCCGCACTTTCGCCGTGTCCGGCTTCTCGATGTAGACCACCAGCGCCCGCCGCGGGGCGTTCCAGTCCATGACCTTTTCGAATCGGGCGTTCAAGGTCGGGTCCGCCGCGGCGTAATGGGCCCACGAGGGCGCGTCGGTGATGAACACCAGCCGCTTGCCCGGCTCGCGCGCCAGCTCGTCCTCATTCATCATCGAATACGTCGGCACCGGCGCATCGACATAGAAACACACCGTCGTATCGACAATCCCCATCAGCGCGATGCGCGGGTCTTCGGGCTTGCACGCCGCCGCGATCGAATCGAGCAGCGGGCGGTAACTCGTCGAGGCGGCGATCATCGGTTCGATGTACAGATTCGTACGCAGCCAGATATGATTCAGCGATATCGCGATGAGCCCGACCGCGATGAACTTCCCGCCGGCGCGCCGCCAGAAGACGATTGTCGCGATCCCCAGCACCGCGACAAGGCCGAGCGGCCAGATGGCGCCATGAAGCGCCGCCTGCACATCGGGCGTGAGTTTGACGCGCTGCATCAGGCCGGGCACGCGCACGAAGATCATCACGCCGATCCATGCGAGGATCAGAACGACCGCGAGCGTGTTCATGCCGTCGGGCGTCAGGGGGTTCGCGTCACGATTTGCGGCGCGCTCAAATTCGGAGCCACCCTCACCCCGGCCCTCTCCCGGGGGGAGAGGGGGCAGGAGGTTTCGCAGATTGCACGCCGCGAGCACGGCCAGCGGCGCGGCCAGCGGGAGGACGTACGTGAGCATCTTGCCCGCCATGACGCTCAGGATGATCAATGGGACCAACGCCGCGACAGCCAGATACGCGCGGACATCGCGCTTCGCCAGCTCCGCCTTCACATGCGCGAGTTTGAAGTGCACGCCCGGCACGCTGAGCATCGCGGTGGCGGGGAACATGCCGATGAGGATGGCGGGCAGGTAGAAGTAGAAGGGTTCGGGGTCGTGGTCGGAGCCGGACGTGATGCGGTCGACGGTCTGATGCTGCCAGACCTGAAGCGCCTGCGGATGCTTGAGCGCGACGATGACGGCCCAAGCGAGGATCGGCGTCGCCGTGAGGATCAGGCCCCGCAAAAGCATCAGGTCGCGCCATCGGGCGCGGTCGGTGAGCATGACCCAGGCGAACGTCGCCGCCAGCGGCAACAAGGCGATCGGCCCCTTGGCGAACACGCCCAGCGCGAGGGCGAGCCAGAATATCCATCGCCATTTTTTGTTCACCAGTGCGCCGTCGTGCGCTTCATGCAGCATCAGATACCCGGCGAAGGTCGCGGCGACCCAGAAGAAATTGAGGACGGGGTCGATGTTGGCGAGGCGGCCGACCTGCATGACGATCGGCATGGCGCCGAGGAAGATTGCGGCGATGAGGCCGGTGAGCGTGTCGCGCTGTCGGCGGGCGAAGAAAAAAGTCAGCAGCATGACGCCGACGGTCGCCAGCGCGCCGGGAAGGCGGACGGCGAACTCGTTGTTGCCGAAGGCGTCGAGGGCGGCGGCCTGGAGCCAGTAGATGAGCGGGGGCTTTTGCAGGCGCGGGCCGTCGTCGGTCTGCGGGACGATCCAGTCGCCGGTTTCGAGCATGAGCTGACTGGCCCGGGCGTAGCGGCCCTCATCGGGGGAAAAGAGCGGATGCAGCGCGATGCTGATGAGCAGATTCGCGGCGGTCAGCGCGGCCAGCAGTGCGAGAAGATTGATCAACCCGTGCGGCGGGGTTTCGTTGGCGAGAGTTGGGGCGGGTGCGTCATTCATGATCACGACGACTCGGGATCACTAGACGGGTTTGTTGGAGGTCAGCCCGTGCCAGGTGTGTCGCCGCACCGCTTCGACGACACGCTCCGCCGCCTCGACGGCGGCGAAACCCGCGGCGGCGTCCACCTCCGGCTCAGCGCGACCGGCCACGGCGTCCAGAAAATTGCTCAATTCCGCCGTCAATGGCTCCTCATCGTTGATCTGAAGTTCCTTCACATCGACGATGTCCATGTAGTTGACCGAGCTGAGGTCCGCGCCGTCGGCGAGCTGCTGGCGGATTTCAAGAAGCTGATCGACGTTGCCGGTGCGCTGGATGGCGATGCCGGTCTTGGCGGCGTAGTTGAGACTGACGTAGCCCGACTCGCTGAAGACGCGCAGGCGCCGCTCGGTTTTGAGGGCGAGTCGCGAGGCGGTCAGCTTGGCCACGCAGCCGTTCTCGAACTCGATGCGTGCGTCGGCCACGTCCTCGTGTTCGCCCAGTACGGCGACGCCCACCGCGCGGATTTCCCTGATCGGGCTTTTGACGAGCATGAGCACGATGTCCAGATCGTGGATCATGATGTCGAACACGACGCCGACGTCGATCGAGCGGAACGTCATCGGGCTCACGCGATCGACTTCAATGAAGCGCGGCACGACCTCGACATTGCGAATCGCGCGCAGCGCGGGATTGAACCGCTCGGTATGCCCGACCTGCACGAGCGTCTTGTTCGCATGAGCCACATCGACAATGCGCTTCGCCACCGCGACGGAACCGGCCAGCGGCTTTTCGATGAGGCAGGCGATCTTCCGCTCAAGCAGCGGCACCGCGACCGGCTCGTGATACACCGTCGGCACCGCGACGCTGACCGCCCTCACCTGCGGATACTTTTCGAGAAGCTCGTCCACGCTCGCCAGCGCATCGCAGTTGTACTGATCGGCGAGCGTCCCGGCACGATCCTCGTCCGCATCGACGACCGCCAGCAATTTCGCCTGCGGCAACTGGTGATACACGCGCGCATGGTGCCGACCCATGCGGCCGACGCCAATCACGGCGACTGGGATTTGACCTTCATCAGACATTGGGCGTCATCATAGCTTGTATTGACCGATGACCCAACGATGGGCGTGCGGGAATGACCAATGACCAAATCCCAATGACCAAGGGAATGTTCAAAGGCCCAATGTCAAAATGAAAGGCCGCAGGCCGTTCCTCCATTGGTCATTGGTCATTTCATTTCTGCTATCCTACCGATCATGACACGAGACCAAATCGCCAGACGGATCGCCGAGGTGGCGCTGCTCAAGGGGACGTTCACGCTGCGGAGCGGGCGGACGAGTCATTACTATCTGGACAAGTATCTGTTCAGCACGGAGCCGGACATTCTGCGCGAGCTGGGCGGGATGTTCGCCGCGCACGTCGATGCGGGGATCAACAAGCTGGCGGGGGCGGAATTGGGGGGCATCCCGCTGGTGACCGCGGCGGCGCTGGCGAGCGGGCTGCCTTGCGTGTTCATCCGCAACCAGAAAAAGGAATACGGCACCGCCAAGCAGCTTGAAGGCAAACTCGGCGCGGGTGACAAGGTCATGCTCGTCGAAGACGTCTGCACGACCGGCGGACAGATTCTCGAAGCGGCGAAGGTCATCGAATCGACCGGCGCGAAAGTCGCCAAGATCGTCGGCACCATCGACCGCGAGGAAGGCGCCCGCGCCAACATCGAGGCGGCGGGCTACGCGTTCGAGGCGCTGTTCACCAAGACGGATCTGGGGGTGTGATGGAGGCGAAGCGCGGGGCGTTGCCCCGCCGCTAAACGCGCGAACCGAGCGTCGCCTTTCACTCCGCATTCCCCACTCCCCACTCCGCACTCGTCTCATGTCCGACCCCATTCTCCATCCCGAGCAGGTTGAAGCCGCCGCGAAGCCGCCGCGGAAGATGTGGCGCGTGCTGGCGTATGTCATCGGGCTGGGGCTGCTGGCGGCGAGCGTGACCTTTGCGATCAACAAGGCGGACTGGTCGCATGTCTGGCAGGCCCGACCGCGGGATGTGGCGATGCTGTGCCTGTTCGTACTCGCCAACATCGGCACGAACTGCCTGCTGTTCTGGCTCATCACCAAGCCCTTTGAAGTGCCCGGCCGACCGGTCAAGCTGCGCGAATGGCTCGCCATGATCGCCGGGACGTCGCTGCTCAATTACGCCGGGGCGAAGGCCGGATTGCTCGGCCGCATCGCCTACCTCAAGAAGTATCACGGCATCGGCTACCGCGCCAATGTGTTCACGCTCGTCACGCTCGCGGCGGGGACGTCGGCGATCTACGTGCTGCTCGGGTTGCTGACGTTCTGGCGCGACGGGTTCGATGTGGTGTGGGGGATCGGGCTGGCGGTCGGGCTGGCGATGCTGTCGGGCGTGGGATGGATTTTCGTGCGGCCGGGCGTGGCCAAGTTCGGCGCGGGGGCGACGCCGCGGCGGGATCTGATCGTGTGGATTTACATATGGGGCGTCGTGCGCGTGCTCGATGCGCTGGCGATCGCGGGCCGGTTCATGGTGGCGTCGCAGATCATGGACAAGCCGATGGACATCGAGGTGGCGCTGCTGGCGGCGGTGGTGTGCAACTTCGCGGTGATGGCCGCCCCGGTGCCCGGCGGGCTGGGGCTGCGCGAATGGCTGGGCGGATGGGTCGCCAAGTCGGGCTTTCGCGGTGCAGGGAAATTGCCCTTGGCGACGGGCGTGGGCATTCTCGTCGTCGACCGCGCCGCCGAGATCGCCGTGTTCATCGTCACCGGCGTCATCGGGCTCGTCTACCTGCATCACCGGGCCAATGTGCTCGATGCACGCGGCGACGCGGATGAAAACGCGGCAAACTGATCAGGTCGTCCCCAGCACATCGGTCTTCTTCTTGAGCACGCGGGCGATGATCCATGCGATGATCACCCCCGCCCATACCCCCAGCAGAATCCGAATCAGCGGCTTGCTCTCGGGATACCCATAGTTCGCCACGCTCTCCCACGCCAGCATCGCCAGAATCCCGCTCACGCCGGTGAAGATCGTGCCGTACTCCTTGCGGACAAGCCGGCCCCAGTCGTAGTGCATGCCCTCGAGCGTCTTGCCCATCCCTCCGAACTTGATCCACCAGCGCGGCACACGCCGGCAATAATCGACGTACTCCTCGCCGAATTTTCCGCGCAGGTACTGTTCCTCGTTGGCGACGATCGAGATGTACACCAGCAGCACATACGCCGTCGCGATCGCGCAGAACAGCGGCGCGCCATGCACGAGGATCAGGCCCAAGAGCATCAGCAGATTGCCCACGTAGAGCGGATTGCGGCAGTGGGCGAAGAGGCCCCCCTGCTGGAGCGTGTCGGCGTAGACCTCCTTGTCCTTCCCGCCGCGCTTGATGTAGGCGAAGCCGATCACGACCGCGCGGAGAATCTGACCCGACAAAGCGATCGCGATGCCGACGCTGTTGAGCACGAGATTCAAATGCTCATGCCCCTCGTACACATCGGGCTTGATGAAATACGCCAGCGCGATCAGCACGGCCGGCACGACGAAGTCGCGGTATTTGAAGAAGAATCGACCGAGTGCGATCACAGGGGAATCCTTGAAGAAGCTGTCAGGGATCAGGTATCAGCGGTCAGCAAGGACAGATGTTCAGATGACCGCTGACACCTTTTTTACGCTTTCATCGCGATGATGCCGCAGAAGTTGTACCACTTGAAAAAGACGTCGATGTGCTCGAAGCCCACGCGGCGGAGCAGTTCCTTGTTCTCCTCGAGCCGATAGGGAATGAGCACATTCTCCAGCGCCTCGCGCTTCTGCGCGATCTCCATCTCGCTGTACCCGTTGCGGCGCTTCATCTCGTAGTAGTGCTTGATGAAGAGCCGATTGTACGTCGAGTGCTCGCCGAGCACTTTTTCGACGAGGAGGATGCACCCATTGGGCGCCATGCCGTCGAAGATGCTCTTGAGCAGGTGGTCGCGGTGCATGGGGCGGACGAACTGAAGCGTGAGCGTCAGCAGGACGACGGAGGCGTTATCGATGGCGATCCCGTGGTTCAAGTCGCCGTGGCGCAGCTCGTAGGGGTGGCGGAATTTGATCTCTTCGAGTTTCTGGCGCGCCTTTTCGAGCATCTCCTTCGACGAGTCGATGCCGATGAATTTCGTGGAGAAGTCGGCGGGGAGATAGCGGTCGATGGCGATGAAGCTGTTGACGGTGGAGCAGCCCAGGTCGTAGATCGGGCCGTCGGCGGTGGCGAAGTCGGAGGCGAGTTCGGCGATCTGCCGCTGAATCTCGCCGTAGTACGGCACGGAGCGGTCGAGCATGTCATCGAAGACGTCGGCGACCTGCTGGTTGAAGGAAAAGTCGTCGACGCGCGACTTGGGCTCGGCGAAGACCTTGTCGGCTCCGGTGGCGGGCGGTTGCTTGATGTTCATGGCGTCCATCCTGCGATGCGGCGGAAAGCCGCGTGCTGGGGTCCAGTGTATCCGTTTTGCCCATCGAGCAAAATGCCGCGCGGCCGTCAGGTCTCGACCGTATCCATGCGGTAGAACGCCATCGGCAGATACATCGCCACGGGCATCCACGCGATCGCCGCCGGCGGCAGCGCCCCGGGGGCGATCTGGAGCATGATGAACCCGCTGGCCCAGGCCCCGATGCACACCACCGCCGCCTTGATCGACTGCCGCAAGAGATTCGCCGGCGCCCGCACCAGAAAGAACGGCACGCCCATCATCAGAATCAGCATGTTGATGACCGGCAGACTGAAGCGGCTGTGGCGAATGCGCTCCAGGTCCGCCACGTCGACCGCCCCCGATGAATGAATCAGCTCGGTGAGCTGCCGCAAACTAAGCAGCTTGCGAAACTCGGCGCGCTTGTTGAGCATGATGCTGATCGGGTCCAGGTCCGAGGCGATGAAGTTGACTTCGACGGGCTTGCGCTCGGCGAAGGGCGAGCGGTTGTCCGTGCCCAGATCGTTCATCAGACCGTATCCGTTTTCGAGTTGCCATCCCTTGTTCTTGTCGTCCCAGATGGCTTGGGCGGCGCTGATGCGCTCGGTCGCCCGGCCGAAGCGCGCGTCGTCGATTTTCTGGCGACGGAGGATGCTCACCTGATGCAGCGTGTTGTGCTCCAGGTCGAATTTCGCGGCGGTGAAGAGCGAGCCGTTGCCGTCGGGCATGAGCCGGATGGGCGTCTGGCGAATCTGGCCGAGCTTGATCTCGGCGCGCGTGCGGCCGAGCTTCTGCGCCATGGCGGGCAGGACCAGTTCCTGATCGGCGACCATGAGCACATTCGCCGCGAAGCCCACGACGAGAATCGGCAGGGCCACGCGGTGCAGACTGATCCCGCCGGCCATCATGGCGACGAGTTCGCGATTGCGAATGAGCGCGGCGAGGGTGAACCCCGCGGCGCCGACGGGCGGGAGGCCCACCAGGTAGACGAACAACAGAAAGAGGATCGGCCCGTAGAAATCGACCATGGCGTTCATGACGCCCCATGCATGCGCCCACCAACCGCCCTCGATGCGTTGGGCCGCCTGCACGAATTCGTCGAAGTTCGTGATCAGGTCCAGCAGGATGATCAGGCCGATCATCACGGCGAAGAGGATGACCAGATTCATCAGAAACAGGCGGAGGATGTAGCGGTCGAGCGTTCTCATGTATGACCCATGCTCAGTTTCGACACAGCCGCAGGTAAACGAAGACGACCAGCGCGGCCAAGGCGAGGTTGCCGCTCCAGACCGTGAACATGCCGACGATCGGCGCCATCTTCTCCCATCCGATGAGGTTCTGCCCCGTCGAGATGAGCAGGAACGCCACGACCGTCGGCATGAAGCACCAGAAGAAGATCGCCAGCGGCGTCTGCTGCCGCAGAAGCATGCTCATCACCGCGCCCAGCAGGAGCACGAGCAGACTGTTGACGGCGATGGCGGCGCGTTCGTGCAGTCGGCTGGTGATGTCGCGCAGCAGACTGTTGAGCTGGCGCGTGAGGATCATGCTCGACCGCTTGATGTCCGGCTGTTCGTGCGGCCTGGCCTTGCCCAGAAGCCCGTCGATCG
Source organism: Planctomycetota bacterium (assembly GCA_016125255.1). Lineage (NCBI taxonomy): Bacteria > Pseudomonadati > Planctomycetota > Planctomycetota bacterium. The sequence continues at coordinate 118,040 of WGMD01000014.1, forward strand.
ACAGGGCGCGCAGCGGTTCGATGATCGGATTGTCCGTGCGCAACAGCGGCAGCGTCACTTCGCGCAGCAAGCTCGGTGCGGGCAGCGCCTGATCGATCACCTTGACGCGCTCGAGCACGAGGTTCATCCGCGGCTCGCCGCTCACATCGTTGGGCACGACTTCGAGCGTCGCCGCCTCCGCTTCGAGCCGCTGCGTCGTCACGTCGCCGGCCCGCGCGCGGACCACCACCTTGTCGTTCCCGCTGGCTTCGAGTCGCATCTTCCGCCCTGCCGGATCGCGCGGCGGGCCGGTGATGACGTAACGCTGACCCTGCGGGCTGGTCAGCTCCAGCTCGTGCTTGCCATCGACGAGCGCATCGTGCGCCTGCCGGAGAATCGCCTGATGACCGAGCGATTCGATGAGCCCCAGCTTCGCATCGCGCACGCCCCGGCTGCGCTCCGGCTCCTGCACCAGACGCTTCAGGCGCGGCAGCGAAAGAAACTTGGGCTTCTGCTCGAAGGGGCTTTCAATTTCCTGCGGCTCGATCGGCTGCCGCGCGACGGAAATGAGCGTCCCCGATTCGGGGTCGTTGATCGTTACATTCGTCAGCAGCATCGTCGCGTAGATGCGGTCCTGCGATTCATCACGATACAGATCGACGACCGCACGCTCGGCGGTGTAGTCGGAGCGCAACGCGGAATGCTCATCGAGCCGGGCCACCGCCACGCCGTCGAGCACGAGCGTGTTGTACGGCTGAGGCCCGTCCTTGGGGCGATCGGCGATCGTGACATTGTCCTGCGCGTGATCGGCGTAGAGCACCAGCTTGCCGAGCTCGACGACTTCGCGGCGCTGAATCTGCCGGACGACGAGCTTGGCCACATCCTGCTCGATCTCCGCCGCGACAAGCCGCCAGAACCGCGGCACCACCCAGTTGCTCATCCAGAAAAGTCCGAGCGTCAGCACCAGGCCCAGCAGGACGACGGGGGTGAGCAGTTCGCGGTAGCTGACGCCGCTGGCGGCGCAGGCGTTGATCTCGTTGTCCTGCGCGAGGCGGAAGAAGACGAGCGTGCTGGCGAAGGCCGCGGCGAAGGGGAGGGCGAACGTGAGCATGCCCGGCATGGTGTAACAGATGACTTTGACGAGCTGCCAGGGATCGAGCAGACCTTCACTGATGGGCTTGACGGCGAAGCCGAAGCTCATGACGACGACCAGCACGCCCGCCGCCGCGACAAGCAGCTTCAGCAGATCGCGCAGGATGTACCAGTAGAGCGTCAGGGGCATAGGGCGTCATGGTATGTCGGCGCGGGGATCGGACCAAGAGGCAATGACCAATGACCAAGCACCAATGACCAAGGGAATGCTCAAATGCCCAATGTCAAAATGAAAGGCCGCAGGCCGTTCCTTCCTTGGTCATTGGGATTTGGTCATTGGTCATTTCGCCCTCACGCGCTGGTCTGCTCGTTCCATTCCTCCGTGCAGTGGAGGATCATCGGCGGGTCCATCGGCGTGCCGAGTTCGGGGTAGATGAGCGGGACGGCGGCGAGGCGGTCGATGATGTCGATGCCTTCGATGACTTTGCCAAAGGCGGTGTACTGGCCGTCGAGGTGCTGGCAGTTGTCGCGGGAGAGGCAGATGAAAAACTGCGAGCCGGCCGAGTCGGGATTGTTCGTGCGGGCCATCGAGACGGTGCCCTTCTCATGGGGCAGGTCGTTGAACTCGGCGTTGACGGTGTAGCCGGGTCCGCCGGTGCCGTCGCCGTGCGGGCAGCCGGCCTGAACGATGAAGTCGGGAATGACGCGGTGGAAGGTCAGGCCGTCGTAGAACCCGTTATGCACAAGCTGCTGAAAGTTTTCAGCGGTGCGCGGAGCGATGTCGGGGCGAAGCTCGATGATGAAGGCGCCTTCGGTGGTGTCGACGCGGATGCGATGGCGCGGCGGACAGGTCGATTCGTCGCTCATGGCAGGACTCCTTGGGGCATGGGGGACGATACGCGCGACCGGGGCGGCGAGCAACCGGGCGATGTTGCGTCCATGCAACACGGAGGCCGCCGAAGTGTCGTTCTGTGACAACAGTGAGGCGTGCATGCAACATGCCGACTTTGACAAAAGGCCCGATTTTACAGGCATAAACCGCATCTTCGTTAAAGTCGGCGCTCTGGCATCGCATTTGCCTTCCATCTTTGCGTCGTCCGGCTCCGCGATCGGCGGGTGTGACGCACACGCCTTCGATCGGCGGGACCACGAAAAGTTCGGCTGTACCAAGATCGCCGCGCCCAGATCGCCGCGCGACGCTGGAAAGGATGGACGCCATGAAAACCGCTCGCACCATGATCACGACCGCCGGCCTGGCCCTGACCCTCTCCGCCGGCGCCTTCGCGCAGAACGCCCCTTACACCCAGTCGCACAACCTTCAGCTCACCGCCAATCAGGCCCAGCTCATCACCGCCGCCCGGCTTCATCCGGAAGTCGAAGTCTCGCGCGAGCTGCACGAACAGCCGGTCTGGCCGTGGATGGCCAAGGTCGTCATCGGCGGGGCGACCGTCCAGACGCAGAACACCAACACCTTCTTCGGTGGCACGCAGCGACAGTTCACCACCGGCGGCACGATCCTGCACACATGGATCGACCCGCTTCAGAAAATCGACGGCAACAACGGCCTGGACTCCGACCATTCGCTCGTCCGCGCCCAGCGCCTGCACTTGCAGCTCATGGGCGTGACCACGACTGACCTGGCCGTCATCAAGAACAGCTCCGTCGCTTCGCAGCCCCGCGGCGCGATCGCCAATCATGCCCAGCTCATCATTCCCCCGCAGCACGAGAGCAACGAAACCGGCGAGGCGCAGGTCTACAACCTCAACTTCGCCCAGCCCACGTCCGGCCCGAGCCGCATGTATGTCCCCAAGCAGGACAAGGCCGCCAAACCCCAGCAGAACATCCCGTCGGTCCCCCGGCAGACCGACGCGCCCGAAAAGTCGGTCGCCAGCGCGGAATGAGCGATCGCGAAAATCCACCCTGCCCCCTGATCGAGCGAGGTCCGGTGCGTATGCCCGGCCTCGCTTTTTTTGTGCGGTTGCAATAAATATGTAGCCACGCATCTTAACGAGCCGCGCGCGTCAGCAAGCGGTCGAGCCCGCATCCAATCGCGTTCCTTGACCGCTCCCTCACGGTCGCGGCTCGTTGGGAACGCTATTTGATTTGTGAAACCGCTCTAGTGCGGAACGGGGAGTGCGGCGTGGGGAGTAAAAGGCAGCGCGATAGGTCGCCGCGCTTCCAGATTTCAGCGATCGGAGGGAATGGTCACCGGCTTGTACGCGTGATCGCGTTTGCGGATCACCGTGACCTTGACCATCTTGTCGGGTTCGCCGCCCTCTCCCGGGGAGATGCGGTTGAGTTTGCTGAGCACGTCCATGCCTTCGATGACCCGGCCGAAGACGGTGTGTTTGCCGTTGAGGTGGCCGGTGGGGACGAAGGTCAGGAAGAACTGCGACCCGCCGGTGTCGCGGCCGGCGTGCGCCATGCTCAGCGACCCGCGGAAGTGCATGCGTGCGTTGGGCGCGTAGCATTCGCACTTGATGGCGTAGCCGGGCCCGCCGGCGCCGGTGCCGGTCGGGTCGCCGCCCTGGGCCATGAACCCGGCGAGCACGCGGTGGAACGGCACGCCGTCGTAGAACCCCTTTTCGACGAGACTGATGAAGTTGGCGACCGAGTTGGGCGCTTCGTTCTCGAACAGCTCCAGCACGATGTCGCCCTTGCTCGTGGTCATCTTCACGCGGGGTAAATCATCCGCCTTCGCCTCCGCTTCGCGCAGGGCCTTTTCCCGCGCCCACAGTTCCCTGTACTTGGGTATCTGCGGGGCGAACTCGGCGACGCCTTCGCCGGCCGCGCCCGCCTTCTGAGCCAGATCGAAATACTTCTGGGCGGCGTCAAAGTCATTGGTGCAGAACGCCGCCACGCCCGCCGGCTCGTACACCGCCGGGTCGGCATAGTTGTTGTCGATCATCAACTTCGTCACCGAAGCCGCCTCTTCGTAAGCGTCATGCCCGATCAGGTCGCGCACGACGATCATCATGAACTTCGTGACGTCGGCGTCCTTGTTCGGCGCCGCCTTGTACGCAGCGATCGCGGCGCGTTCGAGTTCGGGCAGAAACTTCTCGATTTTGGCGATGTTCTCGTTGTACTGTTCAAAAAGCGCGCGACGCCTGGCCGTGTCGGCGGCGGCGTACGCCTGCTGCATCTGCTGGAGTTGGGTGGTGATTTCGACGAACTGTTTGTAGAGCGTGGGGAAGTCCGCGGCTTGGGCGGCGGAGGCGAGGGAGGCGATGACGAGGCCGCACGCAATGAGTCGAACGCGCATGAGCAATGTCTCCATGGGCGAAGGGGGAGTCCCAAAGTGTAGGCGGCTCATCGCGACAGCCGCTCGAAGGTCGCGAAGGTGAAGTCCTGCGCGTGTCGTTCGTCAGCGGGATGATGGTCGCGATGCGTGATGCGCCATTCGGTCAGCGGCAGCGGCGGGAAGAACGCGTCGCCGTCGAAGTTTGCGTGAATCAGCGTCAGATACACGCGCTGCGCCCGCGGGAGCGCCACCTTGTAGATCTCCGCCCCGCCGACGATGAAGACTTCCGCTTCATCGCGCACGAGATCGAGCGCTGCGTCGAGCGTGCTGACCGCTTCGACGCCCGCGGGATGAAAATCATCGCGGCGGGTGAGCACGATGTTGCGCCGCTTGGGGAGCGGGAAGCCGACGGAGTCATAGGTCTTGCGACCCATGATGACGGTGTGTCCGCTGGTGAGCTGCTTGAAGAACTTGAGGTCATCGGGCAAATGCCAGGGCAACTGGCCTTCGCGCCCGATCACGCGATTTTCGCTCATCGCCGCCACGAGACTGATGATCATGTTCGCTCCGAGGGGCGTGCTAAGCCGCAAGCGGCTGAGGAGGAATCACACCGCGACCGGCGCGGGGATGGCCGGGTGCGGCTCGTAGTTTTCGAGGGTGAAGTCTTCGTATTTGAAGTCGAAGAGGGACTTCACATTCGGGTTGAGCTTCATCGTCGGCAGGGGTCGGGGCGTGCGGGAAAGCTGCTCGCGGACCTGTTCGTGGTGGTTGTCGTAGATGTGCACATCGCCGAAGGTATGCACGAAGTCGCCGAGTCGAAGGCCTGTGACCTGCGCGAGCATCATGGTGAGCAGCGCATACGAGGCGATGTTGAACGGCACGCCGAGGAACAGGTCGGCGGAGCGCTGATAGAGCTGACACGAGAGCCGGCCCTCGGCGACGTAGAACTGAAAGAGCGTATGACACGGGGCCAGCGCCATGCGGGGAATGTCCGCCACGTTCCATGCACTGACGATCAATCGGCGCGAATCGGGATTGCTCTTCAGGTCGCGGACAAGCTGACTGATCTGGTCGATGTGACCCCCGTCCGGCGCGGGCCAGCTTCGCCATTGATATCCGTAGATCGGGCCGAGGTCGCCCGTGTCGGGGTCCGCCCATTCGTTCCAGATGCGCACGCCTGCGTCCTGAAGCGGGCGGACATTGGTTTCGCCGCGGAGGAACCAGAGCAGTTCGTGGATGACGGACTTGGTGTGGATCTTCTTGGTGGTGACGAGCGGGAAGCCGGCGGCAAGGTCGAAGCGCATCTGGTGGCCGAAGCAGCTTCGCGTGCCGGTGCCGGTGCGGTCGCTTTTGGGCGAGCCGTGCGTGAAAACGTGTCGGAGCAGGTCGAGGTAGGCCTTCATGGGAGCATCATACTCGGTGAGGCGGGGGGACTTAAGTCCCCCGCCGCGGTCAGCGCGGCGTGTGGACATAAAGGACGAGGAGCATGATCCACAGTCGCATCCCGAAGAAATAAACCGCGAGGGCGCCAAAAAATATCCACGAAAAAACAAGAATTTTTCGGTGCCTTCCGCCCACGGAATAGGCAAGAAAAGTCGCCGGCGGCCCGACGATCAGCAGGCCGACGAGCGGGTAAAACGCCGGCCGATGCGCCAGCGCCCAAAGGGCCTGCCAAAGCGTGCCGGTGCGCGGCGGATCGGTCGGATCGAGGACGAGGCAGGCCAATAACGCCGTTTGCAGCCCCATAACGGCCCAAACGGCCTTGCGGGCCAGCGATTTCTGGTGTTTGCGCATGCGTGCCATGGCCAGATGATACCGCCGAACCACTTCGCCGACGCCTGAGGGTGGCCTGCCAAAAAATGCCGGAAAAACAGGCATTTAAGATGCCGCGCCGCGTGTGTGAGCAAGGGGTGAATTCCATCTTTTTACTTGTATTCACCGATCGGTCCCGTTAACCTCAAATGCTGGCGCCCGGCCTTCGAGAAAGGGTCGGAATGAGAACGGTCCCCTGTATGCATCCGCAAGGAGATGAAACATGTTGTCTGCTACCCGGAAGATGATGAGCTTGGTGATCGCCGCGGCAGTGTTCTCCGGCGCGTCCAGCGCGCGGGCGGCTCAGATGTTGATTTTCGACATGAACGATATCACGACGACGACGACCAGCGTGACCGCGGAAAACGTCGTGGGCACGCCCACGCTCACGCTCGCCGGTGGCAGTCTCGTGTCCGGTGGAGCCACCGGCACTTCCTATCTCGACACCGCGGCCGTCAATCATTCCGCCGGCAAGGCGGCGGGATGGAGCAGCGGCGTCAACGATGCGCCGACCAATGAGTTCACGTTGGTCTACAGTTCGATCGGCTGGTCCGATTACACCATCCGCTTTGATTACCGCTCGACTAGCACCGGTTCGCCCACGCTGACGCTCGAGTACAAGGTCGGGGCCGGGTCGTTCACCAATCTGGACACGATCACCCTGACGCAGGACAGCACGTTCCACGCCTACAGCAAGGACCTGAGCGCCATCAGCGCCATCGAGAACGTGTTCCCCAACATCACGATTCACGGTGTCTGGACAGCCGGCACCAGTGGCGGCACGTCGCAGATCGACAACCTCGAACTTTTCGGCACCGCCGTGACCCCCATCCCCACCCCCGCCGCGTTGCCGGCCGGGCTCGTGCTGATGAGCGGGTTCATGATGCGTCGCAAAAACCGGGCGTGAGTGAGAAGGAATTAAGGCGCCGACTTCACTCTGGCGTAAGCCCGATCACCCCGACTCATCGAGTCGGGGTTTTTTATTGGTGCGCCCGCCCTTTGACATCACCGAGGCGGGGGGACTTAAGTCGCCCCGCTTTTGCCTGTGACCGTTGATCGCGATACATTGCCTTGTCCCGCCGAACGTGGAGCGTGCTTTGCCGGCTGAATCGTTCAACGACGTGATGGTCGATCGGATCGACGACATCCGCTGCGCCAAATGCGGGCAGTCGGTCAAACTCGACAACGTCAAGCCGCTTTCATCGATGACCTGTCCTGGCTGCGGGGCGACCATTGCCGTGCCCGGCAAGATCGGGCAGTTCATGCTGACGCGGCTCATGGGCGCCGGCGCAATGGGCGCGGTCTTTGAAGCGACCGACACGACGCTTGGCCGGCGCGTCGCCGTCAAGGTCATGCGACGCCAGCAGGGTGACGACGATCAGAAGGCGATGGTCAACTTCCTCTCCGAAGCCCGCGCCCTGGCGGCGGTCAACCATCGCAACGTCGTGCAGGTGCACACCATCGGTCAGCACCGCGGACAACCGTACATCGTGATGGAACTGGTCAACGGACCCACGCAGCTTGAGCCGATCGTTTTGCGGCGCGAGCCGATGGACGAAAAGCGCGTGCTCGAAATCGGCAAGGACGTGGCCGAGGGACTCGCCGTCGCCGCCCGGCTCAAGCTCATTCACGGCGACATCAAGCCGGGCAACATCCTGCTCGCCGCCGACGGAACCGCGAAGGTCGTGGACTTCGGCCTCGTCCGCCGGGCCGGTAAGAGCGACGACGAGCCCGTCTGGGGGACGCCCTACTACATCGCCCCCGAGCGCGTGCGCGGCGAGCCGCCGAGCATGCGCACCGATATCTTCAGCTTGGGCGCGACGCTCTGGCATCTGCTCGTCGGCTCTCCGCCGTTCACCGGCTCGACCGTCAAGGAGGTCATCGCCGCACGCATGGCCGGCGAAGCGCCGAACCTGCTCGACGCCCGCGACGATGTGAACAAGGCGACGGCCCATGTGATCGGCCGCATGATCGCCCTCGATCCATCGAAGCGCTACGAAGACTACGCCACCGTCATCGACCGGCTCGACAATGCGCTCAAGGCCCTCGAAGCCCGCACGATCGAGCGCCAGTCGCGCCCGTCGATTCAGCCCGCCCGACGCGTCGACAAGGCCAAGTCCGGCACCGTCAAATCCGCCAAGCGCCCCGGCAAAAAAAAATCGTCGGGCCTGCAACTGATCATCTTCGCCGCCATCATCGTCCTGCTGCTCGGGCTCATCGGCTCCATGGTCTGGTTCGCCAATCGACAGGCCGATCAATCCGGCGCCGACCAACCGCAGGACACCGGCCGCATCGACGAAGACTTCAACGGCCCGGCGCTCGGGGCCGGTTGGACCGCCGTCGGCGGTGGCTCGTTCGACAAGTCCGGGCATTACGTGCTGGCGGTCGACAAGGCGAACCCCGGCCCGGTCGGGCTCAGCCGATCGCTCCCCGACGGCAAGGTGACTTGCGATGTGAAGCTCAATCCGATCCTCGGACGCGGGGGAAATATGTCGATCGCGATCGACGCCCCCGACGGCGGGGGCCTGCGGCTGACCTTATCGCATAACGCCAGTCTCAAGCCGGTGTTGAGCGGCGAGGTGCGGGACGGGGCGACGGTGGTCAAAACCGCCGTGGCGGAGCTGCCGTACGAACCGGAGGCGATGAGTCTGCGTATTGAGTGGACTCAGCAATTCCACGAGTGGTTCGTGCGTTATCGGCTGGGTCCGACGGATCCGTTCGAGCAGCACCCGCTGGGGCGGGTCACGGTGTCCGAATCGGGCGATCAAGCCCGGACGCTGCGGATGGAGCTGAGCGGGTCGGGGGGCGGTCGAATGACGGTCGGTTTGGACGCCGTTCGGATCGAACCGTGATCTCTTAGTCTCGCTTCAAAAATATTGCACTTGGCCGATCGCACCACTATGATTTTTCCAGTACCCCCACAACACGGCGGCGTGAAAAGGGATCAGGGCTCCGCGTGCGGCGGCGATTGATGTCCAGTCACCCTTTTGGCGGCATGACAACAATGTCTAAACACCATGACTCCACAGCGTCGGCGGTCCCCACACTTCTGCGGCGGATGAATGAACGCCGCGTCCTCGAAACGCTGATGCGCTTCGGCCCGCAGTCGCGCGCCGACCTGACCCGCGTCACCGGCATCAGCGCGCCCACCATCTCCAAGGCCGTCGCCATGCTCGTCGAAGCCGGGCTCATCGAGGAGCAGGACGTTCACGAAAACAAGACCGGCCGGCCCGGACGGCTCTACTCGCTGGCCACCGCGGCGTCGCAGATGGTCGGCGTCGTCATCGGTCCCAAGCATTGTCACGTCGCCGCCAGCGGACTCGACTGCAAGATCACCGAAGAACGCGCCACGCGCTTCGACACCCCCGACACCTACAACGAACTGCTCGACGAAATCGTCGAGAACGTCCGCAAGGTCGTCGCGATGCACAAGGCCCGCGTGCTGGGCGTCTGCGTCACCGTGCCCTCGGTCGTCGATCCGCAGACGCATCCGAAGATCGACGCCCCCGCCCTGCCCCTCATTCATGGCCGCCCCCTCGGCGCCGACCTCTCCAAACGCCTCAAGCTCCGCGTCATCGTCACGCGCCAGTCGCAGGCCCTTTGCCTCGCCCAGCGCCTCGCCGAGCCCGCACGCAGTCTCGACAGCTTCGCGTTCATCGACGCCTCCGACTCCCTGGCGATGGGCGTCGTCATCGGCGGACAACTCTACCGCGGACAGCAGGGCAACACCGGCGCGCTCGGGCGGCTCCGACTCAACGGCTCCGAACGCCCCCTCGAGGAAACCGCCACCGACGCCGCCTTCGCGCATGAAGCGTCCGAACAGGCCGGTCAGGAAATGTCCATCGAACAGGCCATCGACCGCATGCGCAGCGGCGATGAGTCCCTCAACGAAATCGTCGATGTCATGCTCGACAATCTCTCCGGCGCCGTCGCCGCCGTCATCGATCTGTTCAACACCCCCGCCGTCTTCGTGCATGGCCAGGTGCTCGAATCCGATGAGGAAGTCATGGGCAAACTCACCTCGCGCGTCCGACGCATGGCGCTGGGCGATTCGATGGACAAGTGCCGCGTCTACGCCGCCGCCGTCGCCCTGCCCCTCGCGCCCCTCGCCGCCTTCCTCTCCGACCTCGTCAGCGCCCAGGGCCCCCTCTTCCTCTGACCACGGTCCTCTGAGGCGGGGAGACTTAAGTCTCCCCGCCGCGCCCCGTCACCCGGATCTCCTCCGCATCCGTCACCGAGACCACATCGCCGACGCGCACCTTCCGCCGCCGGCGCATCTCGACTTCGCCGTTGACGCAGACCTCCCCCGATTGAATCAGGTATTTCGCCTCCCCCCCCGACCCGACCAACCCCGCCAGCTTCAATAGCTGATCCAGATCAATCACCTCATCACGAATCGCAACGTCCATCATGGGCTCCTTTCCTTCCCACTCCCCCAACCCCCTTCCCCCTCCCCGCTTCAATACCGATCAATTGAATCGCAGAACTCTTCATCATTGCTCGAGCGGCGCAGGCGGTTGACGACGGCTTCTTCGTCCGACGCGATGACGACGGCCGGGGAATCGGCGATGAGTTTCATCGGGCCCACAAGCTGGCAGCACTGATCATCCTGCAGCACCGCGGCGATGCGCTGCGGCAGCGTCGCGTCCGTCCGCACGCGCTGCGGCGCCTCCAGCACCGCGACCTGCTCGCCGCAGTACACCTCGAAATACACCGGCACGCTCCCGGCCATCTGACGCAGCATCGTCTTGAGCGTTGACAACTCCCCGTTGTAAATCCGCGGCTGACCGTCCGCATCGCGATCGCGCAGCGTGATCTTCACCGCCTTGGTGAGCACCTGCGGCGCTTCGTCCATCGGCACGACGCTTTCAATAATGATGTTCGGCTCCTCGCGCCGGCGGTCGATTTTCCCCCGTAAAAACACCACTTTCTCCGGCTCGATCAGATGGCCGTGCGCCGCGTAGCCGTCGGAGAAGATCACGCCTTCCATCGACCCGGTCAGGTCCTCGATCGTGATCATCGCCATCTTCTGTCCGGCGCTGCGGCCGTTCTTCACGAACGTCTGCCGCACGCGCGTGAACATCCCCCCGACGATGACTTCCGTGTCCGCACGCAGGCGGCGGGCGTCCTTCAAGCTCACGTTCGCGAAGCGATCCAGCGCCTTTTTGTGACGGTCCAGCGGATGGCTCGACACGTAGAACCCGAGCACTGCTTTTTCCTGGCTGAGCGTCTCGGCGTTGTCCCACGCCGCGACGCTCGGCAACGCCGGCTCCGCGATCGGCTCGGCCTTCTTCTGCGTCTCGACGGCGCCGAACAGAAAGTCGTCGCTCGACCGCAACGTCGCTTCCTGCGCCCCCCGGCTCATCGCCGTCTCGACGGCGGCGATCATTGCCGCACGTTTGTCCACGCCGTGCAACGCATCGAACGCGCCGCATTTGATCAGCGCTTCGATCGTTGATTTGTTGACCGACATCTGCGGCACGCGCTCGCAGAAGTTGAACAGACTCTTGAACGGGCCGTCCTTCTTCCGCGCGGCGATGATCGCCTCGACCGCCTTCGCGCCGACGCCCTTGACCGCCCCGAGACCGAAACGGATGTGCCCGTGATTGCAGTCGCGCGGCTCGCTTTCCCCGTAAATCACGGCGAAATCGAGATACGAGAGATTGATGTCCGGCGGACGCACCTCGATGCCGACGCGCCCATCGGGGAAGCGCACCTTGCGGCACTCCTCCATGTACTCGGTGACCTTCTCCGTGCTGACCGATTCATACGTCAGCAGCGCCGCCATGTAGTGCACGGGGAAATAGGTCTTCAGGTAAGCCGTCTGATACGCCACGATGGCGTAACCCGTCGAGTGCGACTTGTTGAAGCCGTAGCCGGCGAATTTGAGAATGAGGTCGAACAGCTCCTGGGCCTGCGGCTTGGCGAGACCCTTGCGGCCGGCGCCTTCGACGAACTGATCGCGCGCGGCGTTGATCGTCTTCTCTTTCTTCTTGCTGATCGCCTTGATGATCGTGTACGCCTCGCGCAGCGGGATGTCGCCCAGGTCGTGGATGATCTGCATCACCTGTTCCTGGTAGATCATGATCCCGTACGTCTCGGCGGTGTACTTGAGCACCACTTCGTGCGCCGGCGGCACGCTCGCGCGCCCGTTCTTGCGGTCGTTGTAGTCGGGAATGAGATCCATCGGCCCCGGCCGGAACAGCGCGTTGGCGGCGATCAAATCTTCGAGCCGATCGGGCTTCATCCCCATCAGCAGACTGCGCATCCCGCCCGATTCAAACTGGAACACGCCCGCCGTCTCCCCGCGACGGAACAGGTCCAGCACGTTCTGATCGACGAAAGTCAGGCGATCGAGATCGAGCGGATCAACGGAGTGCGGAGTGGGGAGTGCGGCGTGCGGAGTGCTGCTGTCTTCAACTCCGAATTCCCCACTCCGCATGCCGAACTCTCTGGGCGTCTCGGGACAGGGGCCGACGCCGAAGTCGCCGGCGATGATGCGGGTTTGCGTGGACTTGTCGAGGGTGGCGTTGATGAGCGTGCGGGCGCGTTCGATGATCGAGAGCGTGCGCAGGCCGAGGAAGTCCATCTTGAGGAGGCCGACTTTTTCGCACGTCGGGCCGTCCCATTGCGTGATCATTTCGACGATCTGATCGCCGTCGGCATCCTTGTCTTTTTCCTTGTTTTTCCCGGCTTTGGGGTCCTTGTAGAGCGGGATGATGTTATCGAGGGGCTGCGTGGCGATGACGACGCCGGCGGCGTGGACCGACGCATGACGCGCCAGACCTTCGAGGCGGCGGCTGATGTCGATGAGCCGGTGCGTCTGCGGATTGTCGTTGTATTCCTTCTTGAGGTCGGGCTCGACGCTCAGGGCTTTGTCAAGGGTCATGCCCAGATCGCCGGGGATCAATTTGGCGATGCGGTCCACTTCGGAGAGCGGGATGTTCATCACGCGCCCGACGTCACGGATGGCGGCCCGGGCCTTGAGCGTACCAAACGTGATGATCTGCGCGACGTGACCATACTTTTCGCGGACATAGTTGATGACGCGCGCGCGGCCGTCCTGACAGATGTCGATGTCGATATCGGGGTATTCGCTGCGGTCGGGGTCGGTGAAGCGTTCAAAGAGCAGGCCGTATTTGACGGGGCAGGCGTTGGAGAGGCCCAGGCAGTAACCGACCATGGTTCCGACGCCGGAGCCGCGGGCATTGGCGGGGATGCCGTTGGCGCGGGCGTAGTTGACGAAGTCCCACACGATGAGGAAATATGCGCTGATGGACTTGTCCGCGAGGATTTTCAGTTCGCGGTCGAGTCGCGCGCGGATGTCATCGGTGATGCCGTCCTTGCCATAGCGCCAGATCGCCCCGGCTTCGACGAGATCGCGGAGGGCTTTGTCGCATTGCTTCTTGAGCTGCGCGGGCGAGTCCTTGTCCTTGTGCGAATCGAAGGGGAGCAGAGTGAAGTTGGCGCAGTAGGCGTTGTACCACTCGGTGCTTCCCATGTGGGAATTGGAATCGGAGGCGGGGGGACTTAAGTCCCCCCGCCTTGTTTCGATCTTCACCACGGGGGCGTGGTTGGCTTTGAAGTTCAGATCGACGTTGCACAGGTCGGCGATGCGGAGCGTGTTGTCACATGCCTCGCGCCAGCGGTCGCCGAGGGTCGGCGCGGCCGCTCGCATCTCCGCGGCACTCTTCAGATAAAGCTGTGTCGGATAGATCAGGCGGGACTCATCGCTGATGAGTTTGCCGGTGGAGATGCAGCAGAGGGCATCGTGCGGGCCGTGGTCATCGGGGAGGAGGAAATGGACGTCATTGGTGGCGACGACGCCGGCCCCGACGCGGTCGGCGAGGTCGATGAGTTCGGGATTGACCTTGGCCTGTTCGGGGATGTGGGACTGAAGCTCGATGAAGAACTTGTCGGGGCCGAAGACTTCGAGGTAAGTCTCGGCGAGTTCCTTGGCGCGCTTGCGATCGGAGGCGGTCAGCGCGGAGGGGATTTCACCGCCGAGGCAGGCGCTGGTCGCGATCAGTCCGGCGGCGTGGGCCTTGAGCGTGTCCTTATCAATGCGGGGCTTGAAGTAGAAGCCCTCGAGATAGGCGATCGAGGCGAGCTTGAGCAGATTGTGATACCCGGTGAGGTTTTCGGCGAGGAGGAGCAGATGGTACCCGCCGTCTTTGACGCCGGAGTAGGTCCGGTCGCGTCGGTCGCCGGGGGCCATGTAGGCCTCGATTCCGACGATGGGTTTGACGCCGTTTTCGACGCACTTGGCGTAGAAGTCGATGAGGCCGAAGAGGCATCCGTGGTCGGTGATGGCGACGGAGGACTGGCCCAGTTCCTTGGCGCGTTTGGGAAGATCCGCGGTGCGCACCGCACCGTCAAGGAGCGAATATTGGGTATGAACATGCAAATGAACAAACTGTTCGGACGTGTTCGCCATCCGTGGCCGCTCCGCTGATCCAATGGAAGGTGCATTTGCATTGTACCGACAACGGGGCGTCGGTCGATGCCGTATAAACACCGAACATCGGTGGCGGGGGTGCTCAGCCGCAGCGGCTTAATTGAGGGGGCCTATGGTGGTTTGGCCGGTGGTGGGGTCGATAGTTAATGTGATGCTGTGACCGGACTTTGCGAGCGTGATGGTGGCGTTTGCGGCCTGGTCGAGCTGTCCATAGAGGCCGAACTTCAGTTGATTGTCGCCGCCGAGGGAGTAGGTCGAGATGGTGACGCCGGTCATCTGTTTGGCGGGGCCTTGGCCGAACGTCACGGCGTAGGGCGTTCGCGTGGCGGGATTGGTGATGGGCGTATCGGTGTCGGACGCGGGGGCGATGCGGTAGCCCGCGCCGGCGGCGGCGACGACGAAAACGCGCAGGTCCTCGCTGTGGGACATCGACTCGACCTGACACGCGGCAAGGTCGGCTTCGAGGAGACCGGCGGCGGAAGTGAGGCGATTGGAGTCGAGGGAGCCGAACATCGGCAAGGCGATGTTGACCATGATGCCGAGCACGACAATGACGGTCAGCAGCTCGACGAGCGTGAAGCCCGGGCGATCGGATGTGAGGCGCGCAGGTCGCATCACCTTCTGCATCGACATAATCGGGAGGCGACTTTGCGGCGGGCGGTTCGGGGGTGGGGCTGTAACGGCTATGACGGCGGCGCGGGTGGGCTTGTGCCGATCAGGGCGAATTCGGGTCAGCGTCGTGGCGGGCGCGTGAATTGAATCGGAGGATTAACCGAAGAAATGAAGCGACGCGGCACAGGCAGGCGCCGATCGTGCGCCAGCGCCGCCGGGAGAGCAGGATGATCGGGTCAAGATCCAGACAGCGTGGTTTCACATTGGTCGAAGCACTGCTGGCGTCGGTGGTGCTTTCGGTTTCAGTGATGGCGATCACGCAGGCGATCGTGGCGGGGCAGATGCAGATGTACGATGCGGTGCATGCACAACGGGCGCTGATGGCGGCCAACGAGATGATGGAGCACATTCTCTCGCTGCCGTATGCGGACCCGGAGGGCGCGACGGCGATCGGGCCGGACGCCGGCGAGACGAATGTCAGTCTCTACGACAACATCGACGACTTCAACGGCTACAGCGAAGCGGCGGGCGCGATGAAGGATATCGCCGGTCAGGCGTACCCCGCGGAGTTCGCCGACTTCTCGCGCAGCGTCACGATCACCAGCTCGAACCTGTCCGCGACCGGCATCAGCGCCGTTTCCGGACTGACCATCACGGTCACGGTGCGCGACACGGCCGGTCGGCGATGGGTGTTGACGCGATTCGTCGCCCCGCCGCTTTCGGAAGCTGACGAGGATACGGCCCAGAGCGTCGATTCGCTGGCGGACAACGGTTCGAGCGACGGCGGAGGCGACAGCGACTCGGGCGACTCCGGCGACGGCGACCTGGGCGGGAGCGGCGGCGGGTCGCACGGCGGGGGTCACGGAGGCGGACACGGCGGGGGCCACGGCGGGGGCCACGGTCACGGTTGATCGAAGCAGAGGATCACGATGACACACGCAAGACATGCAACGACGAGACGCCTGTCGATCCCGCGCGGCGCGGGCCTGACGCTGCCGGAGCTTTTGCTGGCGCTGGTGCTCACGAGTCTGGTGGGATTGGGCGTGGGGACGATGATGGTGGCGACGGCGTACGGCACGTCGAGCCGGACGCAGATGCGATCGGCGGCGGTGCGCGTGGCGGCCTTGAGCAATCGGCTTGATGCGTCGCTGCGAAGCTGCAAGCGCGTGCTGGAGGCGGGGAGCAACTACGTCATTCTCTGGACCGCCGATTCGCGCGCCGATGACAAGCCGAACCTTTCGGAACTGCGGCTTATCGAGCGGAACCCGGCGACCGGCGACCTGACTTCGTACACCGCGAACTTCGGCTCGATGACCGATGCGCAGATCGAAGCGGCGGACACCGCCTACGACACCTCGACGACGAATTTCTACACGACCTGCCAGTCGCTCAAGAGCGGCGGGCTGTTTCCGGGAACGGTGTGGAGCAAGAACGTGACGGCATGGACGCATACGTTCGTCGGCGCCACGGTGACGAGCGCGACGGCGATGGGCTATCGCCTGACCGTCACCGTCGGCAACATTTCCGAAACGGCCGTCGGAACCATGGCCCTGCGAAACCGGTGATCACATGAACACGACACAGACCTCACGACCTCCCGCCGTCCGCCGGCAAGGCATCGCCATGCTGCTGGTGCTCATCGCCGTCGCCGCCGCGATGATCCTCTCGCTGGGCTTCGTCAGCTCGCAGAGCACGACACTGAGCGTCTCGCAGAATCTCGAATCGCACGATCAGGCCCGCGCGATCGCCGAGTCGGCGATGGCGATGGCGACTTCGTACATCGGCTCCAGCGACGACTGGCGCACGGAGCACACGGACGGCGTGTGGGTCACGAACGCCTCCTTCGGCGGCGGAACGTACTCGATCACCGTCAACGACGGCGACGAGCACGGCGGCGACGGCAGCTTCAACGATGACAACACCGACCCCGTAAAAGTCACCGTCGTCGGCCGATTCAACGGCGTGTCGCACACGCTTACCAACGTCGTGACGCCCGCCTCCAGCGGCGGCAAGACGGTGATGTTCGTCGTCGATGACGCCAACAACCTCGGCACGTACGACGCGGCGAAAAAGGCGTTGATGGAGGGTTTCGGATGGAAGGTCGTGCCGATTTCCGACGACGCGGCGGCGGGGGAATTCACGGCCGCCATGGCGGATTCAGTGGCGATGTATGTCTCGTCGACAGTAAGCGCAAGTACAGTGGCGAGCAAGATCGTCAATGCGCCGATCGGCATCGTCGATGAATGCAGCGATCTGATTGACGATCTGGGCATTTCCAGTTCAGCCAACAATAACAACGCCGACAGCGTAAAGATCACCAACAACACGCATGACATCACGAGCGTGTTTGCGGTGGGTGACATGACGATTTCGACGAGCAAGTACAAGGTGACGCGGCTGTCGGGCTCGCAGCCGGCGGACCTGATCATTCTGGGCACGCGCACCAACAACAGCCAGATCACGATCGCCGCGCTCGATGCGGGCAAGATCAATCAGAACGGCGTGGCGTCGCCGGGACGGCGCGTGATGCTGCCGTGGGGCGAGAGCAATTTCGATCCGGCGGTGCTCAATGACAATGGCAAGACGCTGATGCAGCGGTCGATTCTCTGGGCGACGAAGCCGATGGTGCCGCCCCCGCCGGTCGCGCATTACACGTTCGACGAAACCGGCGGATTGACCGCCGCCGACTCCAGCGGCAACAACAACACCGGCGCGCTCGTCAATGGTCCGACCTACACGCCCACCAGCGGCACGATCAACGGCTCGATCAATTTCGACGGCGTCAACGACTATGTACAGGTCGACAACGCCCCGGCGCTCAATCCGACGTCGCAGATTTCCTTTTCCGTCTGGGTCAAGAGCAGCAACTGGGCCGGCGGCAACCCGCGCATTTTGCAGAAGGGCACCAACGATGACCAGTACCGCTTCCTCTCGGAATGGGGCGAGTTCAAGTTCGACCTGACCGGCGTGGGGACGCTGACCGTCGGCTATCCCGATACCGCGAAGTGGATCCATCTTGCGGCGACGTACAACGGGTCGCAGATGAAGATCTATTTCAACGGCGTGGAAGTGGCGTCCAAGAGCGCCAGCGGTTCGATCGCCACGACCAACACGCCGCTCTACATCGGCACCAAGCACAACACCGCGCCGAGCGGCGACCACTTCAAGGGTCAGATGGATGACCTGCGGATTTACAACGTCGGGCTCAACTCCGCGGAGGTCAAGTATCTCTACGATCTGGGCGAGCCGGACGAGGCGGGTCCGCTGCCGCGGCTCATCGCCAAATATGACTTCAAGGAAGTGCGATACGATCCGGTTCTGATTCACTATTGGAAGCTCGACGAGCCGGGGTCGGCGGCGATGCCGGGCCTGTCGCTGTCACAGAGCTTCACCGCGTCCGGTCCGTGGACGGTCGTCAACAGCTATCACTCGACAGCCGGCGCGTACAACGCCGAGTCCGCCACGCCCAACGCCGCGCTGACCGTCAACTCGACCAGTTCCGGCGCGATCACCATGTCTCAAAGCTCCGTCGTGCAGGGCGACGCCTACATCGGACCCGGCGGCAACGTCACCTCCGGCTTCAGCGTCTCCAGCGGCGCCAACATCACAGGCACGCGCGGCGTGCTGTCCTCCGCCGTCACCATCCCCAGCACCACCGCGCCGACCGGATCGCCCTTCAACGGATCGCATGAAGGCAACTATTCCCTCTCCGGCTCTTCCACCGCGACGCTCAATTCCAATCACTACTACAACAAGATGACCCTCAGCGGTTCGTCCGTCCTGACGATCAGCGGCAACGTCACCATCCTGCTCAATCAGGAATTGAACATCGACGCCGGCGCGGAAATCCGTATCGCCTCCGGCTCGCATCTGAATCTCTACATCAAAAACGACCTGATTCTCAACGGCAAGCTCAACGTCAATGGCGCCGACCCGACCCGCCTGGACATCTACATGCTCGGTACCAACAAGACGATCACGCTCGATAATAGCGGCGAATGCTACGGCCTGGCCCGCAATCCCAGCGGCGATCTGACCATCCGCAATCAGTGCCATTTCTACGGCGGATTCACCGGCAAAACGATGACGCTCAGCGACGGCCGATTCCACATGGACCTGGACACGACGGCCAATGGGGCCAACATGACCTCGGCGATCGACGACGTCGCGTCCTCGCCGGGCGTGCTGACCAATGGTCCCGTCGCCGGGCAGACCGGCTTCATCAACAAGGCCGTGCAGTTCGACGGCACGAATGACTACATCAAAGTCGCACATCACGACTCGATGCGCCTCGACACCGGCACGATCGCCTTCCGTTTCAAAAGCTCCTCGCTCAGTTCGATCCGCGGCCTCGTGTCCAAGGATGCGTCCAACTACAACCAGGGCGGCGGGATGCTCATCTACACCGAGGGCTCGGCCATCAAAGCCAAGCTCGAAAGCACCACCTCGACCTACACCGCCGCGAGCGGCAACGTGCTTTCGACCAACACCTGGTACCACGCCGCGCTGACCTTCGGCCCGCAGGGAATGAAGCTGTATCTGAACGGTTCACTGGTGGCGAGCAACGCATGGACCGGCGGACTCAACACGAGCGCCGGCGGCACCGGCAACGCGGAGCCGCTCGTCTTCGGCGCTTCCACCGCCTCGTCGACGACCGGCACCGCCTCGCCCCAGGCCAACTATTTCCAGGGCTATCTCGACGATATCCGCATGTACGATCAGGCCCTCGACGCCACGCAGGTCAGCAAGCTCTACCAGCAGCAGTCGCTGGGCACGACGAGTTCGGCCGGATACATCGTCAGTGATGTGGGCGGATTCGGCACGCCGCTGAATCTCTGGATCGAGGACACGTCGAAAATCTCGTGGATCACCGGCGGCGGTCTTTCCGTCAACAGCGCCACGCGCATTTACTCCCCCGGCGCCGCGACGAAACTCAAGACCGAATTGAGCGCCTCCGATGAGATGACGCTCGATCTGATCTACACGCCCGCCGTCGACAACCAGTCCGGCCCCGCGGCGATCGTGTCCTACGGCAACACCGCGACCAACCGCAACTTCACCTTCGGCCAGTCCAACAAGGCCTACGACTTCAAGCTCCGCACATCCAATTCGGGCAACGACGGCACCCCCGCCGTCACCTCCGGCAACGTGCTGACCGCCAACGGCGCCGAGCATGTGGTCATCGCCTACGACCAGTCGGCGATTCGCGTCTATCGCAACGGCGCGCTTGACAAGACCCTCACGCGCACCGGCACGCTTGATACATGGGACCAGACCATGCCGTTCGTGCTCGCCAACGAATATACGTCCAACAAGTCATGGACCGGCAAGCTCTCGTACCTGGCGATTTACGACCGCGCGGTCAATTCGCTTCAGGCGCAGGATCTTTTCAACGGCAATCCGCCCGGCGACTACAGCGATCTGAAAAACGTCAGCTTCAGCGTCCGCTGGATCGAGAATCCTTGACCGCGGCGATGCAGTCGGCGGCGACATCCACCAGCGTGCGCAGGGCCGCATCATTGATCGCCAGCGGCGGCATCAGCACGATGACATTACCCAGCGGCCGAATGATCACGCCGCGCTGACGCGCCATGTCGCACACCTCATATCCGATCCGCCTGGCATAACGATTCGCCGACTCGCCGAAATCCCCAAGCGCGCTTCCCCCCGCTTCCGCGGCATGGGCAGCGGGCGGCGCTTGATCGCAAAGTTCGATGCCCACCATCATCCCACACTGCCTCACTTCCTTGACCCCCGCGCTCTTCGCCAGAGGCGCTAGCCATTCGCCGAGCAATTTGGCCTTCCGCCGCACTTCGCGAATCAGATCGCGCTTCTCCAGGAGCGCGATGGACGCCAGCGCCGCCGCGCAGCCCAGCGGGTTGCCGGTGAAGGTGTGACCGTGGTAGAACGTCTTGAATTCGTGCAGCTCGCCCTCGAACGCCGCGGCGATTTCATCGGTGCACAGCGTCGCCGCCAACGGCAGGTAGCCCCCGCTCAAACCCTTGCCCAGGCACATCAGATCGGGTTCGATCGGCCCGTGCTCGCAGGCGAACATTGTCCCCGTCCGCCCGAACCCGGTCGCCACTTCGTCCGCAATCAGCAGTACGCCCGCTTCCCGGCACAAGGTCGCGACGGCGCGCAGATACGCCGCGTCATGCATGACCATCCCCGCCGCCCCCTGCACCATCGGCTCGATCGTCACGCCCGCGCATCGCCCGCCCAGTTCATCGAGCTTCGCCGCCATCGCCCCCGCTTCGCCGGGCGGAACGAACTCCGTGCGAAACACCATCGACCGATACGGCCGATGAAACAGATCGCTGTACCCGATCGACATCGCGCCGACCGTGTCGCCGTGATACGCCCCATCGAGCGCGATGAACGTATGCCGCTCCGGCTCGCCGCGATGATGCCAGTACCCGACCGCCATCTTGAACGCCACTTCCGTCGCCGTCGCCCCGGCGTCGGAGTAGAACACCTTGCTAAGCGAACCCGGCGCGATCGCGCAGAGCTTCGCCGCCAATTCGATGCCCGGCTCGTGCGTGAGACCGAGCATCGTCGAATGCGCAATGCGGTCGAGTTGCGCGCGGATCGCCGCGTCGATCTCCGGCACCGCGTGACCATGCACGTTGCACCACAGCGACGACACGCCGTCGATGTAGCGATGGCCCCGAGCGTCGATCAGATATGCGCCCTCCCCGCGCTCGATGATCAGGGGCTCCGCCTCCCGCCACTGCCGCATGGGCGTGAACGGATGCCACACATGCGCATGGTCCATCGCCGCCAGTTGCCTGATTCGTGCTTCATCCATCCCCCCAGCGTACCCGCTCCGCCCCCCCGCCGCTTCCCGCCGAACGCCGCACACCGCCCGGCAAACAAGCTATGATGCTCGCGTCGCACCCGTAGCTCAGTTGGATAGAGCAGGGCTTTCCTAATTCGGTCACTGTGTTTTTCAACCTTCGTAATTACAATGGTTAACGAAGGCACGATAATGGCTTAGGTGTTTAGGGCCGGACTGCCGGGGAACTCATGTCGGACTGTTTTTGGGGTCAATGTGACGCAACTCTGACGCAACTCAACGGGGGCTTGGTATGTCGCACCAGTCGAAGCCGGACAAGGATTACTTTGGGTTCTTCTTTGTAAGCCTCATGCTTATCCCGTTGTCGGTGGGCTTGATCTACATCGGCGTAAAAGAACTCAACGGAACGCCGGAGACGAAGGGCAGTTTGATGGGGTTGGTCGGGATCGGTGTAGGGCTTATTCTGTTGAAGGTGTACTTCGATGTCATGCGAAAGGACAAAGATACGCCAACGTCCGACTCCGATTCCGCAATGGTCGAAGCGATCCGCACAGCGAACCGGGTGGCGTGTGACTTCGCGTCCTGCGTTGAGAACATCTCTCCCATCGCCATCTATGACGTGGCAATCCTTCCTCATCCGAAGGACCACATCGTCAAGTGCTGTCAACTATGGATCGGCGTTTGCAGAAATGCGGAGCAACTCGCGGGGTGGATAGTCATCTACCCGATATTGTCACAGTTTCAACCGGGCGTCGGCAAGCAACCTCTCGGCTTGAACGTAGAAGCCATCAACAAGGCCAGCAATGCAGGAGTATCCGTAGAAGAATTGGCCAGAATGAGTTTGTCTCATCCACAGCCCAGTCCCGAACTCAAGACGAAGGTCGAGCGGGAATTCTGTGAAATGGTGACGTGGGTGACGGACGCAGTTAGCCAGCGTCTTGTACAGTTGTCGCACTGATTTTTTGCGACGGATATTTTCGAGACGGTATATCGCTATCGAATGAAAGCGGTTCCCCCCTCCCCTCCCCGCTCATTTTGCGGGCGCTCCCGCGTGCGTGGGCGGGCACGTTAGAAGGCTCCGTCTGGCGGGATCACCTCGCGGTCAAGCGATCCCCTCACGTTTGGCGATGCGATGCACCACCCGGTCAGCCCACGGCTTGCCCATGCGGGTCTGTCGGCCCTCAGCGTTCAACGTGGAGGCGATGGTCGGGAACCCCACACGCTCCCCACCACGGGGCTTGCGGCGTAGCTCACGGATGCGTTCAATGGTCTCCCTCTCTGCGGGGGTCTGACCATACGGCTTGGCTCCAGCGTTCCCGCTCGTGGTCGGCTCTGGGCTTCGGGACGATGACTCAGAGACGGCCCTCCCGACAATTTCAGGAACCAAACTTGACAACCCGGTTTGACTGTGTATTCTTAATTCTACAGAATCAACAACACGTATCTGTTCTTTGCCCTTCAAAACAAGGGGTCAACAGCCCATGAGCAGCAACAAGACATTCGCGTATCTTAGGGTCAGCGGCAAAGGTCAAGTGGATGGGGACGGGTTCCCCCGTCAGCGGGAGGCCGTCGCCAAGTGGGCTAAGGGTCACTCTTGCGAAGTCGCTTGTGAGTTTCGTGATGAGGGGATCAGCGGGACGAAGGATGGCTTTGATCGTCCGGGGCTGTCGGACCTGTTCCTAGCCATCCGGGGCAATGGGGTTCGGACTGTGGTCGTGGAGCGGGCGGATCGCTTGGCGCGTGACCTGATGGTCAGTGAGGTCATTCTTGCAGAGTTCCGCAAGTTGGGGGTGACAGTCATCGCGGCAGACGGAGGGACGGACTTGACCGTGGGGGACGATGACCCTACCCGTGTCCTCATCCGACAGGTCTTGGGGGCTGTGGCTCAGTTTGAAAAGAGCGTGATTGTCCAGAAGCTAAGGGCGGCTCGTGAGCGGAAGCGTAGAGCGGGGGAACGATGCGAAGGCCGCAAGCCCTTCGGGGAGACTGAGGCGGAACGGGCGACCATAGAGCGGATAAGGGAGCTACGCCGCAAGCCACGGGGAGGGGAACGCATGGGGTTCCGCACGATTGCCAAGACGCTGACCGCTGAGGGATGTCCAACACGGACGGGTAAGCCCTGGTCGGATAGCGTCGTCTACAACATCGCCAAACGCGAAGGCATCAAGTGAGCCTTCATCGGTTGCCGGATGTTCCGGTGACTATTCATCACAGTCCCCAACACAAGGGGTATCGTCATGCTGATTCGTTGTCGGTGGTATGAAGTCGAGATTGACCGCATTGGTTTGTCCCTCAATGTGGGCCAATCGGAGTTGTGGATTCAGTGGCGGGGGCTGTGTGGCCTCCCCGCAAGAGAGCCAGACGGGCGGTGGTTTGAGACCCGGAAGATTACTGACGGACGGATGATCGGCATCGGTGGAATCGTGATTACTTTCAGTCGCGGCAAGGCGAAGGGGTCAACGTCATGTCAGTATAACCAAGAGGGGCATCTTACGAAGTGGGCTTGTCGTTCAAGGGACAGCGTGTTCGTCGATCCTTCCCGACAAGAGAGGCGGCGGAGGCGTGGGAGGGTGAAACAAAGCGGCGTCTGGAAGAAGGATTACCGCCAAACATTGACATGCAACCGCCCGGCTCAGTCGATATGGAGACGTTGAAGAACCGTACCTTCGACCGCAGTTGGAAAGGAACGCGGAGCGAAGTCACCGCACTGGCTCCCGCCGCGCTTAGAGTCATCCCCGATCATCAAGGCGGTGTGTTGCATTATGACATTGTTGTGCCGGGTGAATTGAAGAATATCATCGTGCTGGACGCGTCCCGCCCGATCCGCCGCTTGTGTAAGGAAGACCCGACAGTCTTGGACGCGGAGCAACACATCCCCGCCGCTATGGCATGTCCGGTCCTCTTCGCCCGTATCAAAGATTACCGCGATGTGACCATTCATCATTGGCAAAGAGCCGGTGGACGGGGGGCGATGTGGAAAGGCTTTCAAGGGCAGCGGCAAGTCGTCAATGCAATTGTCGATGTCATCAAGAGTATCCCCGGCAATGAAGCCGTATTGCTCCATGTGTTCAAGCGGAGACCTTCGGACAGGAACGTGGATTACATAGACATCCTGAGTCGTCATATGCGTCGTTGCGGGATCGACCCCGATGAACAGCTACCGGATGGATCACACCGCATTAGCTTCTCTGGATGGGGACAACACGAGTCAACCAATGAATACGCTCAATGTCGCAACGTCATCCTTGCAGGCGTCCTGCACTTGCCCCATCACACGGTCGCTGCACGGTGCATCGGCCAAGCGGACAACATAACCCGGCGATTCGCTAGGGGTGAACTTGACGAACTCGTCCAGTCGGAAGCCTGCCACGCCATGTATCAGGCGATGTCCCGTGGAGCTTGCCGCAAGACGACAAACGGGAAGGCTCATCCGATGAAGGCGTGGATCATTTATTCTCGTCCCAAGACCATAGAGACCCTTCGGGATGTCATGCCGAATGTGAAGATAGTGCCGTGGGAACCCGTAGGCCGGAAGCGGCGAACGCCACGGCAGCGACCGTCTGATGGGAAGATTCACAAGCTGGCTCAACGCATCGCATGTTACCTCAACGATCCGAAGACGCGGGGGCGGGGCAAGATATCGTCCCAACAATTGAAGCAAGAACTTGGAGTGTCAGCCCGATGGGAACACGCAAGGCTTGAAGCCGTCCCGGCGATGACACCCGGATGGTCTCTTGAATGTCGATCTGTCGTGTACAGCCCAAACGATTGATCTTCACCCGCCATTACCACCATTCAACCACCAACGAAAAGGGGAGCGATATGCCCATTCCCTATGACGCCCTCAAGCGACGTGCGGCGGCGAACCGACAAAGACGATGTTCGACTCCGGGATGCACGAACCACCGCAACTGGACCTACTCACGATGTAGAGCGTGCGTGCAGAAGGTTCGTCGTAATGGAACCGCCACGGCTCAGTACACACACGATTCCAAGATTCAGCCATATCGAGAACATGCGGGGACGATCCTCGATCAATTTGCGGAGACCCCACAAGTTGAAGCCGCGCTCACCGCGATGGAGTTGTTCCTCACTGAGCCGGAGACCTTCGCGGCCCAAGCTGGAGCTTCCAACTTGCGGACTCAACGATTCCCCCGCAACACATGGTCCGTGGTTGGGCATCACGTCCGCCGCGTTGTCGCTGACGGACTGACCGCAAGGGAAGCCGTTGATCGGATTGCGGGCGTATGGCTCTACTCCCATGCCCATCCCCGTTCCCTACCGGATGACGCGGCTCTCACTCACGTCTTGGCGGAGACGATTTTCAATTCCCGCCCGTATCGCAAGCGGATCATTCGGGGCAAGACCGCGAAGGGGTACACCACCAAACCGAAGCGACCGGGGCGCCCGGCTCTGTTCAGCTTAGGGACTGCGTTGAGAGCGAAGTTTGGTGTGTTCCTCAGCGGCTTGGCGAAGCATGTAGACATACGTCATCGTCAACAATGGGAACTCGGCGAGGCGATGCGTAAGCCGCTTGACGATCCTGACGCGGAGTCATCGCCATGAGTTCACCCCATGAGGCATCAACGTCACCTCCGCCTATCAGTTACGCCCTCAAGGGAAACACGGTGATGTTCTTCAACGTGCCCGATGCTGATGGGCCGGTGACGATGGACTACCGCGATGCCTTGAAGGTTCACGATATGGGGATGCTTCAACCCGTCGCCATCAACATCACTCACCACAAACACTTCGCTACGGAGGTAGCAACATGGTTTTATCACAAGCGGATTTTGATCGGATTCAAAATGCTGACCCTTCGCCCATCCTCGCCAACGAAGACCCGTCGTTCCTCGACTACGTTCGTGATGCAGGACGGGGCGTCGTCCACGGGGGACTTGGCTTCGCTGAGTCGGCTGTGAATCTCGCCGGTGACGTGGCTAACCTAGGGATCGACGCTTACGACTACGCCACTGGCTCCGATGCGTCGGAGTTCGGCGAGGTGGACTTCAACGATTCGTGGAAGCCTAAGACGTTTGTCGGCGACCTCACATCGGGAATCACACAGTTCGCCATAGGGTTCGGTGCAACTGGTGCAGCATTCAAAGCTGTCGGGCTGGCTGGTAAGCTCGCAAAGGCCGGGACTGTCGTGAAGGGATTGACCCACCCCCACCGACATCACACGGGCAACGACACGGCCCTTGTTTAGTCAAAGTGACGCAACTTGTGACGCAACCGCTGGGGTTGACGCAACAGGCACAAGTGGTAAAGCTATGCCATAGAACAGTTAGCACCCGTAGCTCAGTTGGATAGAGCAGGGCTTTCCTAAAGCTCAGGTCGCAGGTTCGAATCCCGCCGGGTGCATTGTTTAAGCGTTGTGTTCGCAGCGGTTAGCGGAATGGGCAAATCAAGAAAAAATCGCCTTGGGCGCATCCAGGCGCGTATAGGGCGCGAATGGGCGCGTCAGTATTGGTTGTGAACCGCGCCATCTGCACTCTGTGGTCAATGCCGTTCGTTTCGCAGTGACACGCCTCTACGATCTCCGAGATTCTTGATTTCGCTCGCCCCGTCTTACGAACCCGAGCCGTCGGGATTCCAACTTGAAAACTCAGTTCCAAGGAGTTCGAGCAGTTGTGACTCCGAGATCCCAGCGACGTCATAAGTCTTTTGCAATTGACGCAATCTGACAGGCAGTCGATTCCGTAGATCGCCCGGCTTGGCATTTTGCTTTTTGTTGAAGAGTCCCCTCTTGGGTTTGCCTGTCTCCCTGTCAATGTAGAGACGATCGACCACTGCACGCACAGGCTTCAACCGCATCAGATAGAGCTTGCTGATCGTCTGCTCGATCGTTTCGCCGTGGACATCGAGCGGATGATCGAGGTAAAGACGATTGTGATCAGGCATGGCCCTGAGAATCTGATAGGGCGTCCTTAGCAGGTGTCGATAGCTTCGGCGGTAGTCATTCGCATCAAGGATGTAGTGCGGATCAGCCTTTGGCTTTTTCTTTCCATTGACCACTGGACAAACATCCTCAAAATAGAACACCATGTTCCAGCGGCTAATGGCGCAAATAGCGTAAGTTTAAGTCGTAATAGATGGCCTTGAATTTCACCGAAATACGCCCAGATGCGCCCATTCGCACCCTCTACGCGCCTCGTCTGCCAGTATAGGGTATAAGTGTTCGCATTATGCGGCATTCTGAAATCTGACTGCCGCTTTTTTGAAATTGGAGATACAGCTGCGCGATCTGGGATTTGCTTGGCCTGTCGCGAGCATTCGTACGTGGTGATAGTTTGTGGCACCACTTTCTTGTTCATGGAGAACGGTGGTTAGCTGGGAACTCCAAGCTGTAACATCCTCCGCTTGTGTCGCACCTGTGCCCGGCGGCCTAACGCGACACGCCCGAGTGGGGTGTCCGCGTGGCGGACTTCTCCAAGCTTAGGCGCGTGAGTTCGCGGCCATCTTTGGAGGAAAGCAAGCGGATGTTGAGCTTTGTGGCGTCGACGATGGCGAGGCCGACGGTTCCTTCGCTCATGGCCGGGCCGCCGCCGATGACGACGGGCCAGGGCGGCGTGAGGGTGATCGTCTCCTCTTGTTTGTCGAGCGTGGGTATTTTGAACGTGTAGGGTTTGTCTTTGGCGAGCTGCTTCCAGGAGTGATCGTGGCCCGCGAGTTCCAGGTCCATTTTCGCTTCTCGCAGCGCGGGGTCCCAATCGCGCAGCGACGATGGGGAGTACCAGCGAATGTTGTTGTAGAGCGGAATGTGGGTGACAATCACGCGCCAAGGGGCGTCGCCGTAAGCGTGCTCCCGGACGAGGTTCTGGAGCCAGGCCGCCTGGGTTTTGCGATATGCCTGCCAGAGCTTGGGCTTTCGGTAGTTGTCGTCGGGCGTGATGTCGTCGTCGTCTTCGCCGGTGTCCAGGGCGACGAACCAGATGGGTCCGGCATGGAGCGTAAAGTTCCATCGTTGATCCGCCAGTTCTTTCGTGGGATCGAGATTGGGCAAGTCAAAGAGGTAGCCCATGTAGTTCTTGAAGCTGCCGCGTGTTTCGTGGTTGCCTCGGACGAAGACGAGCGGTTTTTCCGAGGCGTTGAGCAGTTCGATGTAATCCTTGAGCGAACGAAAAACCTTGTCCGCATCCTGCCACTGGGACGGGTCGGTCCACATGTCGCCCAGCAAAAGCGAAAAATCGTAATCCTCGGGCTTCACGTGACTCATCAAGGCCTCGAGCGTCTCGCGATGGTTATGCACATCATTGAACATCGCGAAGCGCACGGGATCTTTTGCGTCGGGCAACGGCGTGAAGCGGTACGTGTCGGTGACGACTTCGGGCTTGCCGGCGAACTGATAGGCGACGTGGTATTGATAGCGCGTCCTGGGCTTGAGGCCATCGAGCCTGACTTTCCAGATGGTCCATGGCGAATGCGGAATCACGGCGGCAACGGCAGGCGCCTCCTGCATCTGATTGCCCTCGGCCTCGCCCCAGACCACACGAACATGAGCGGCGTTCTGAGTGTAGAAGCAGATCGTCATACCCGTCTGCGTGGGGTTCTGCAGACACGGCAATAACACCGCAGGCAGCGGCGGCGGCGCCGGCTTCTCCTGCGATGAGGCGTCCTCCGCGCCGCGCGCGATGGAGACGAACACCGCGACCCACAACACAGCGAACCAACCAGAGAGCTTTTTCATATGGAATCTATCCTTTGCCAAAATCAGCCGCCTATTCAAGGCCAAGGCGAAGTCGCCCCCACGATGCCGCGCATCGCTCGCATCATTCATTCGCCGCGAACGCCTCCCAAAAATCTGCCGCGGACGCTTTATGTTTTTCAATCCTCAGTGTATGATATAGCGTTAAATTAAACTATAGGCATTTTCCATTGCGATAGCCAGACCGACGCGTCGTCGTTTTGATGGAACCTGATCGTGATGATGACGTCCGCTCGCATGCACGGCGGCGGCCCGGTCCCATGAGGCGAGCGGGCAACCAGCGTTACGAATGTTTCTCGAATCAACATCGGTTTTCAGAAAGCTGACAACGACAATGGCTTCCTCCTCCTCGCGTCCCCGATTGGCGGACATCGCCCGAGCGGCCAAGGTGTCGCCGATGGCGGTGGCCGCGGTGCTGACCGGGGCCGGGGGCGGACGCGTGCGCGTGGCGAAGGAGACCGCCAAGCGGGTGCGCGACATTGCGCGGAAGATGAACTTCCGACCCAACATCGCGGCGCAGCAACTCTCCGGTCGACCGAGCCGGATCATCGGCGTGGTCGGTCACGACTGGTTCGAATCCATGCCGGTCCGCGTATTGTCCTGGCTCAACAAAGTCGCCGATGAGCACGGGTATCGCGTGATCAGCTCGCAGACCAATGGGCGGGGCGAATCGCTGCGTGATTATGTTGAAGAATGCAGCGCCCGCGGGATCGACGGGGTGATCTACATGGCCCACGCCGACGACGCGATATGGAACGTGGCGAAGCGGGCCTTTGCTCCGGCGTCCCGTGTGGTATCGCTGATGGGCGATCCGGGCATTCGGCGCGCCCACCGCGTTCTGAGCGATTATGCCGGCGGAATCGAGCAGGCGGTCGAACACCTGCATCGAACGGGTAGGCGGCGGATCGTGCAGGTGCTCGAGGACATGGAGCTTCAGGTCAACTGCCTGCGGCGTGACGGCATGCAGCGCGCGTTCGACAAACTTGGATTGACCTTCAACGCCAAGTCGATCTGCGTCGAAACCAAGGGCTGGCCGCCGGGCTCGCCGCGCTTCGATGATCTGGTTGAGAAGTTGGTCATGCGGCGCAGAGCCGACGCCGTGATCGCCGACAGCGACAGCGGCGCGGCGTCCTTCATCAGCGCGCTGCGACGGCGCGGCATCCGACCCGGACAGGACGTCGCGGTCGTCGGATGGGGACATGACGTGTGGGGCGTGTTTTCCGACCCAACACTGACCACGATCCACCTGGGTCTCGATCAGCTCGCCGGCCACGCCGTCCGACTCATCGTCGATCAGATCGACAAGCCCGACCGTGAGATGTCCGCCCAACGACTCGTGATCCCTCAAACGCTGATCGTCCGCGAATCGGCGTAGACCGCAAAGGAAACCAAGTGATGAGACGTATTTTCATCGGACTCATGGCAATGGCGATCGCGTGGGCGATGGGACCAGAAGCACGCCTCGTTCAGGCGGCGCCGACCGACCGGGCTGCGACTTCTGATCTCGGTGTCGCGTTTCCCGGTCCACCACCCGGCGCGGCTCAATGCCGGACGAGCGGCGATGTGCTGACGCTCCAGAACGCCGTGCTCGCCGCATCATGGCGAGTCAGCGGCGTGGCGTTGACGCCGCTGACATGGGTCAACAAGCTCACGCAGGCGTCATTCGATCAGACGGGGGCGCGGCTGTTCAGTGTGGCGACGCAGCCGCAGGAAGCCGGTCCGTCGGGCGCGGCGTATGTGGCGATTCAACTCGATGCGGACGAGGTGTTTGTGCTGGCGTCGCAGGACGGCCTGACATGGACGCAGATCACCTCGTTTCCGCGGGCCGACTACCCCGGCGAGCCGCGGCTCGTTCGCATCGGCAAAATGGACGTACTGGCCATGCCGGTCAATCACCGCGGCGGACTGGGCGACAGCGGCGAATCCACCATCAGCGAGCTGGCCGTCGCGCCCGAGGTCGGCGCGTTGCCGCGCGATCCGTTTGTGATCAGCGCCCGGGCCCATGAGGCGAAGATCAAGGAGTATCCGTTTCCCGCCGGCGCCCGGATGATTTCCTGCCGCATCGACAAGGGCACGGATCAGGGACAAACGTGGGGACCGGCCCTGGCGCTGATCTGGGAGGATGGCAAGCGATTCGTACTCATCGGCCGCCGCGACAAGGCGACGTCATTCAACGTCGAAACCGCGAAGGGGCAGAAGATTCACGGCGCCAAGCTCAGCGGCTATCTCGCCGATGATGCGTCCCCCGCGAAGTTTCGGCTCACCGCCCCGCCGGTGGTGAGTCGGATTGAGCCCGCACCCGACGGGGGGCGGATCGCTGACCGCATCGGCGGGATGGCCATCGAGGCGACATTCACCAGCGATCGCGGCATCGACGCCCATTGGCGCGCCGAGCTGCGCGACGGCTCCAACTACATCCGTCAGATCGTCACATTCTCGACGACGAAGCCGAGCGTTCCGCTCACCGGCGTCGAGCTGTGCGATGTGCGCGTGCCGGACGGATATACCGTGGGCCGGTGCCCCGGCTGCCCTGTCGCCGCGGCGCACAACAGTCTGTTCTTCGGCGTCGAAATGCCCGGCGCGCAGAATGCCGTCAATCCCATCCGGACGCGCATCGGCTTCACGTGTAGTCTGACACTCACGTCCGAGCAGTCGTACACTTTCGGCCAGGTCGCCGGCGTCGCGCCGGAGGGTCAACTTCGCCGCGCCTTCCTGTGTTACATCGAACGCGAGCGGGCGCGACCGACCAGCCCGTTCCTGCACTACAATTCGTGGTACGACATGGGCTCCTCCCCCAACGAGGAAAAGCTCCTCGACGTCGTGCAGCAGTACAACAAGGAACTGGTCGAAGGGCGCGGCGTGCCGGTCATGTCATACCTCATCGACGACGGCTGGGACGATGCGA
Source organism: Planctomycetota bacterium (assembly GCA_016125255.1). Lineage (NCBI taxonomy): Bacteria > Pseudomonadati > Planctomycetota > Planctomycetota bacterium. The sequence continues at coordinate 150,643 of WGMD01000014.1, forward strand.
GCAAGGGCTTCTGGATTGAAAACAAGCGGGCATTTCCCGGCGGTTTTCAAAGCGTCAGCCGGAAGATGGCCGAATCCGGCGCCCGCATGGGCATCTGGATCTCGCCGTTGGGCGGGTACAACGGGCGCAAGGAGCGCACCGAATGGGCCCGCAAGATGGGGCTGATCCCATCCGACAGCGCGCTGGACCTCGCTCAGCCGGGCTACCGCAAATGGTTCGAGGAGCGATGCATTGAGTTGATGCGCCAAGACGGCGTGAACATCTTCAAATGGGACAAGGCCGGTGACGGCGTGAGTCCGCATTTTATGGCGCTATTGGGCGTGGCGCAGGCGCTGCGGAAAGTGAATCCGGAACTTTTCATCAACGTCACGGTCGGCACGTGGCCCTCGCCGTTCTGGCTTAATCATATCGACTGCACGTGGCGCAATGACAGCTCGGACGTCGGCTGGTGGGTCGGCAAGGGCGATATCCGCGAGCGATGGCTCACCTATCGTGACGGTTACTGTCATCAGTTGTTTGTCGAGAAGTCACCGCTGTATCCGCTCAACTCGGTGATGCATCACGGGATCGTTCTGGGACGGCATCTTCAGGGCGCGAGCGTCGCCGAGGCCGGGCCGCACCTCAAGCATGACGCCCGCGCGTTTTTCGCCAACGGCACGTCGCTTCAGGAGCTGTATCTGACGCCGTCGATGATGACACCCGAAGCATGGGACCATGTCGCCGAGGCGGCCAAATGGGCGCACGCCAATGCGGATGTGCTGCGTGATGCGCACTGGTTCGGCGGCGATCCGCTGAGGGTGGAGGCGTACGGCTACGCCGCATGGTCGCCGCGCAAGGGCACACTGATGATCCGCAATCCCGATGATCAGCCGCAGTCGATCACACTCGACGCGGCGACAGTCTTCGAGCTTCCCGCAGGAGCCGGTCGGCACTACACGCTCACCTCGCCCTATGCGGATCAGCGTGTGCAGACGCTCAAGCTCGACGCCGGCGTGAAGCAGACCCTGACGCTCGAACCGTTCGAGGTTCTCGTCTTCGACGCAATGCCTCAATGACCAAATAATAAAAGCCGATCGTTACGCAACGCCATAGGCGGCGAAGTTCTTGATGATCGGTTCGGCGACGGACGCGCTGACGGTCAGGCGGACGGCGGCGGCTTCGACGGGGTCGAAACGGACGATGCGTTTGTGACCGATCGACTGGGCGTCGAACAGTTGCGTCCATTGATCGGCGCCGGTGTGGACTTCGACGGTGTACTTGCGGACGCGCTCGCCTCGGGCGATGTCCTCCTGCAGGACGATCTGGTCGATGGTGCGCGGGGCGTCGAATCGAAGGGTGACATTGTTGCCGGAGCCGGAGGTTTGGCCGGCGGGATTGGAGAAGCGATTGCGGAGCGCCTTGCCGAATTCCTCCATGCGGGCGACGTCGGCCGCGGGCACGAGGCCGGTCGGATCGATGACGAGGCCGAGGAGGAAATTACAGTTTCGTCCGACGGAGGTGTCGTACATTCGCATGAGTTGATCGACGGAGACCAGGTTATTCTCGTGACCGCCGGTCCAGAGCCAATCGTGCACGCCGCGGCCTCGCAGAACGGTGTCGGCCATGCCCGGTGACCAGTACGTGCCATCGGGGTCGCCGCCAGCGAGATACTTTCGCCAGCCGTTGCTGCCATGTCCGACCGGGCCGCAGTCGAACCCGGGCATCGTCGCCCAGCAGGGATCGCCCGCTACGGCGTCTTCGTTGCCGATCCAGCGGTGATCTGCCCGCTGCTGACTGGCGTAGAAGACGCTGTCGGGCTGATGTTTCTCGAAGATCGGCAACACATCCGCGCCGTCCTGCTTCGGGGTCATCGTCGCGGAGTCGAACCAGATCTGAATCAGCTTGCCGTAGCGCGAGCAAAGCTCGGTCACCTGCTGCTCGGCGATGCGGTTGTACGCCGCCTGCTCGGGCGTGCTTTTGCCTTTGCCCCATTTGACGAAATGACGCCAGACGGTCTGGTACGCATTGTTGTTGGTCGACATGTAAATGCCGGGCAGGATGTCGGCCTTATGGCAGGACTCGACGAAGTCGCCGACGATGTCGCCTTTGCCGTTTCGCCACGCGGCCTGTTTGAGCCCGTAGGGATACGCATCGGATTGCCATTGCATGAAGCCGTTGAAGTGCGTGGCGGTGAAGACGGCGTACTTCGCGCCGGCGGCTTTGGCGGCGGCGACCCATTGATCGGTGTCGAGTTGCGCGGGGTTGTAAAGTTGCGGGTCGTAGGTCTTTTTCGTGAGGTTATTCGTCGGCACGGGATGCGCGGCGACGATGGGCATGTCCAGGTGACAGATCACGCCGAATTCGCAGTCCTGCCAGCGAAGCTGCGCGGGCGTGGGGACGGGCCGTTTCGCCGGCAGCGGCGCCGCGGCGCGAACGGCGGATCGGATCGCGGTCGAAGCGAGCAACGGCAGCGCCGCAGCGGCGGAGGCAACGTGAAGCATCTGACGGCGCGTCGGTTGAAACATCAAAGTCTCCAATATGGGGGGAGTAAATGAACGGGGTGAGGCGAAGGCTTCGTACGGGGAGCGGCGGGAGGGATTCGTCGATTAGTAATAAGCGGGGGATGACCCGCCGCGATTGACCCAGCCATCGGTATAGGAGGCGGGGTTATACATCTGATCGGTCTTGATCTGCGAGGCGTCTTTCCATCGGGCTGAGCCGTCGCCGAACGCCTGGACAAGGCCGCTGATCGAGGGCGGAGCGCGGTCATAGACGCAGCCCAGAGATTGACCATACTGAGTGACGACGGGCGGGTAGCTGAACGACCAACCGTTCAGCCCGTGGTTGTATCGAAAGTACTGCACGCCGTTGGTGTCCGGAAACAACGCATCACTGACAAGCAGACGATCGGCCCCGCCCGGAGTTGTCAGACAAATCTGACGATCCGCATCGTTGCGAGCTTCACCGGATTTCCAGCGATCGACCCCGGCGTAATAGCCATAGCAGAGCTGCGTGAATTTCGCGGTGGAGGCCCATGTCTGCCAGTGCGTCTGAGCGAACCACGCATAGAAGTCCGCATCGACGCCGGGGCACAGAAACACGCCGCGGGCCTGATGCGTTGTCAGATCAAAGCCATTGAGATACGGCTGAATCCGGTACACGTTCCAATCGCCGGCGGTTGTGTTCGTGTCCGTGCCGATGAGGACGGGGTCGCGCCCGCTGGTGTAAAACGACGTCTCCTTGGAGATCATCAGATGCGCGGCATTGTCGGCGGCGTAGCTCAGGGCGCCGACGGCGATCTGACGCTGGTTGGAAGTGCAGACGACAATGCGGGTGGCGTCACGCGCCAAGCGCATCGAAGGCACCAGGATCGCCACGAGCAGCGTAATGATCGTGACGACGACAAGCAGTTCGATGAGCGTGAACGCGCGCGATCTTCGAGGGTCCAAAACAGATTGTTCACGACGTTGCGTTCGCATCGGTTCTCGAATCGTAAATCGAAGATCGGCCATCAACGATCACCGGCGCCGCACTGCCAGCAGCGACAGCAGCGCGAGTCCGGCGGGCATCGCGGCCGGAAGCGGGATGCTCACGGGGGCGGCGGTGATGCTCATGGCGTTAAAGTTGGCGGCGATGTTGGCGGGAGAGGATTCAATCGCCCCGGCTTCTTTGAAGGTGAACGCGATCGTGCCGCTCGCATCGGCGACGATGGAGAGGTTCAGCAGCGTTCCGTCATTTTTCAGTGTGCCGCCGGAGCCCGTGCCGGTGATGACGGCGATCGCGCCGTCGTCACCGCTGCTGACTCGGCCGCCGACCAGTGAGAGGCTGTAGTTCGCATTCGGCGTCAGACCGGTGAATGTAATCGTCGCCGTCGCGGTGATTCGGTTGGCGAAGATGCCGTCCGTCGTCGCGTTGGTCACGTTGAACGGGGCGGGCCGCCCGGTCAAACCCGCGCCGGAGCCGCTGAAACCCATGGCGCTCGTACCGACGATTCCAACGCTCACATTCCACGAGGTAGCGACACCCGTCGAGGAGAGCAGGTTGTTCTGCGTCACCCCGCTGGTGCCGGTCCCGATCGAATTCCAGTAGTTGCCGTTCGCGTCGGGATTGCTCACGGCCGCGGCGGAACTCCAGTCAATGAACACCGTGGCGGCCCGACTTGTCGCGGCGGTCAGTGAGATCGCCAGCATGGCGATGACGCATGATGTCTTGAAATCTTTCACGATTTACTCCTTCGAATGGGGGCATGAATCAGGACTGACGACGAATCTCCGTTGGGCTGCGACCCGGTGAAGGGCTTCACCGCGGCGCCACAGGTGAGAACATTTATCCAGCTCCACCGGACGGATTCCACCGCTCGGATGAGTTTTCGATGAAGGCGGGTGACGCACATAGAGCGTGACCAAAGGGTCGCTCCAAAGTCGGTTTGAACGCCGCCGCCGGTCGTGTGCGGCGTCATTGGGGCGGCTCCTTCGAAATCTCGTCGCGGTACAGACGCAAATCGTCGACATAAGCCGGCGCGGGCGTCGGATCGCGCGGATCGACAATCATCACCACCACCGCCTGCACCCGGTCCGCAATCGGCGGCGCGATCGCGGCCACGCTCAACGTTTGATATGCCCCGTTCGGCGAGGTCGGCGTCAGCGCCTGGCTCATGGTCGAATGCAGATGATGCTGCGGTCCTTCGTAATAGTTCAGCCGCAGGATAACCTGCTGACGGGCGTGCAGGGGATTGTTCGCGTCCGTACGGACATGACCGGTGAATCGCAGGCGTTCACCCGGCTTGATGCCGGTCACCCACTGATAAACATTGACAAAACCCTGCGACTGCGACTCCTTCGGCAGCAAGCGCACGCAGCGGGAACCCCACAGCGGTTCGTCGTACCAGAGCGTCGCCCTGTTCCCATCGCTCACCCAACCCTCCGCTTCGCCCAGTGCGAGCCGCTCGAAATCGCCGTCGATCAGCAGATTCTCCGGCTGCGACACGTTCACCATGCCATCGATCAGTTGCAAAGACTGACCGGCATGCAGCGTCATGGGCGGCTGCCCCGGAGTATCCGATGCGGGCTGACGGAACTCGACCGCGCCTTCGTCGATGTTGAGCTTCACATTGCCGCTCGCGCCCGTCAGCACGTTAAACCGTGTGCCGAGGTCGACGACTTGGTATCCGCCGGGCAGTTCGAGCGTGAACCCATGCGCCCGCTGCGGCACATACGCCTGCATTGACCCCGACGCCAGCCGCCCTCGATTGGGCCCGGTCATCTCGAATCGACACGGACCCGAAAAATCGACCACCGCTGTGGATTCGAACATGATCTGCGCCTGGCCAGATCGCAGAAAAAGCTCGCCGGATGGCAGAGCGTCGCCGAGCTGCCTCTCCCCTCCGGCAAATGCCGCGTCTTTGGAAAAGTCCGTCAGCGTTGCCACGCCCGGCGTCGTTCCCGCGACCGGCACACCGCCGATCGGTCTGCCCGACCCCGTGCTCCACCAAAGTCCCGCCGCGAGCAACAATGTCGCCGCAATCACCGTCGCCACTGCGACGTGCCGCCCCGCCGCGCGATGATGGAGGGTTTGCACATTCATGACGTACTTCGACTTCTCCGCTGTCCAGCGATGCGACCAAGTCAGCGCCGCATGCACCTGAACCATCCGCTGATAAATCGCCAACTGCCGACCGTCCGCCAGAATCGCGAGCGCCATGCGATCGGTCATGTCCTAAACTTGCTGTAAATTGAGAAGGGGTGGACCCTATCGGTTGGACCAACAACCCACAAGGAGCCACCCCATGAGTCAGAGAGTACCACCGAGCGTGCGAACGGGCCAGAAGATTCGGGATTTGATCGCC